>NZ_JAHLQZ010000141.1:0-11165 GCF_018919505.1 Citrobacter sp. S55_ASV_140 | reverse complement strand
CCGACGATCCTAACAAATGGCGCTATTATCTTGATTCCGTTGAGGTGCATTTGCCGCCTTTTTGGGAACAATACATCAATGACGAAAACAGCGTTGAGTTGATTCACACCAATACGTTACCGCTGGTTATTTCGCTAAACGGCCACACCCTGCAGGAATATATGCAGGAAGCGCGTGGCTATGCGTTACAGCATACCGCCTCTACCCAGGCGTCCATTCGCGGTGAAGAAAGCGAACAAATCGAACTGCTGAATATTCGTCAGGAAACCCATGAAGAGTATGCGCTCAGCCGCCCTTCTGGATTACGCGAAGCGTTACTGATCGCCGCATCATTCCTGCTGTTCTTTTTATGTTTAATCATCCCGGATACGTTTGTTCCGTGGGCAGTCGGTGGCGCGGTGCTGTTGCTCGGTGCAGGTCTGTGGGGGCTGTTCGCTCCGCCATCTAAAACCGCCCTGCGAGAAATTCATTGTCTGCGCGGGACGCCGCGTCGCTGGGGTTTGTTTGGCGAGAACGACCAGGAGCAAATTAACAATATTTCTCTGGGTATTATTGATCTGATCTATCCCCCTCACTGGCAGCCTTACATTGCGCAGGATCTTGGTCAGCAAACGGATATCGATATTTATCTCGATCGCCACGTTGTACGCCAGGGGCGTTTTTTATCCCTGCACGACGAGGTTAAAAATTTCCCGTTGCAACACTGGCTACGCAATGCCGTTATCGCTGGCGGTTCGCTGTTAGTGCTGCTGATGCTGCTGTTCTGGATCCCGTTGGATATGCCGATAAAATTCACCCTTTCCTGGATGAAAGGCGCACAGACTATCGAAGCCACCAGCGTGAAACAGCTTGAGAACGCGGGCGTCCGCGTGGGGGACACACTACACCTGAGCGGCACAGGTATGTGTAACATTCATACCCAGGGGAGCTGGAATACACAGCCCGCCACGCCGTTCATGCCTTTTGATTGCACGCAAATTATCTGGAATGACGCGCGCGCGCTACCGCTTCCTGAATCCGATCTGGTGAACAAAGCCACCGCGCTCACTCAGGCCGTAAGCCGCCAGTTGCACCCCAAACCAGATGATGATTCCCGCGTCAGCGCGTCATTACGTTCGGCAATCCAAAAGTCCGGCATGGTGTTACTGGATGATTTTGGTGAAATTGTCCTGAAAACAGCCGATCTGTGCGCAGCCAAAGATGAATGCGTGCGCTTAAAAAATGCGCTGGTTAACCTCGGTAATAGTAAAGACTGGGCCGCCCTGGTGAAACGCGCTAACGCCGGAAAACTGGATGGCGTAAATGTGCTGCTGCGTCCGGTAAGCGCCGAGTCGCTGGATAATCTGGTCAATACCTCTACGGCGCCGTTTATTTCACGCGAGACGGCGCGAGCGGCCCAGGCGCTAAATAGCCCTGCCCCCGGCGGTTTTCTGATTATCAGTGACGAGGGCAGCGATCTGGTCGATCAGCCCTGGCCGTCAACCTCCCTGTATGATTACCCGCCGCAAGAACAGTGGAACGCCTTCCAGCGTCTGGCCCAGATGCTAATGCAAACACCATTTCGCGCGGAGGGGATCGTCACCAATATCTCTACCGACGCCAACGGTACCCAGCACATTGGCCTGCACCGAATCCCGGATCGTTCAGGATTATGGCGCTACCTTGGCACGACGCTGCTGATGCTCTCCATGCTCGGATGCGCTATCTATAACAGCGTTCAGGCATTCAGACGCTACCAGCGCCATCGCTCGCGCATCGCAGAAATTCAAAGCTATTACGAAAGTTGCCTCAACCCAACGCTGATTGACGACCCGGAAAGCCTGATTCGATAACACGCTCGCGCGCCAGGATATGCTACCCTGTCGCGCATCATGTTTTCTTCTGGGGGGGTTCCATGCATATCAATATTGCCTGGCAGGATGTCGACACCGTGTTGTTAGATATGGACGGCACGCTGCTCGATCTGGCATTCGATAACTATTTCTGGCAAAAACTGGTGCCGGAAACCTATGGCGCAAAGCAGGGTATCTCTCCCCAGGAAGCCCAGGACTATATTCGCCAGCAGTATCATGCCGTGCAGCATACGCTAAACTGGTACTGCCTGGATTACTGGAGTGAGCGCCTGGATCTGGATATTTGCGCTATGACAACGGCACAGGGACCACGCGCTGTTTTGCGTGAAGATACCGTACCGTTTCTTGATGCCTTAAAAGCCAGCGGCAAGCGCCGTATTTTGCTCACCAACGCGCATCCGCATAACCTCGCGGTGAAGCTGGAGCATACCGGTCTGGCCTCACACCTTGATTTATTACTTTCCACCCACACATTTGGTTATCCCAAAGAGGATCAGCGGTTATGGCACGCTGTGGCTGAAGAAACGGGAATGAGTGCAGAGAAGACGCTGTTTATTGACGATAGCGAACCCATTCTCGACGCCGCTGCTCTGTTCGGCATTCGTTACTGCCTCGGCGTAACCAATCCCGACTCAGGTATTGCGGAAAAACAGTACGCACGCCATCCGTCATTGAATGACTACCGCCGACTGATCCCCTCACTGATGTGAAGGAGACGCCATGAAAGAAAAGCCCTCTGCTGAAGTCAGGTTGGATAAATGGCTATGGGCTGCGCGCTTTTATAAAACGCGTGCGCTGGCCCGTGAAATGGTTGAAGGCGGTAAGGTGCATTACAACGGCCAGCGCAGTAAGCCGAGCAAAATTGTCGAGCTGAACGCCACCCTCACCCTGCGCCAGGGAAATGACGAGCGGACGGTCATTATCAAGGCCATTACCGAGCAGCGTCGCCCGGCCACGGAAGCCGTTACGCTGTATGAAGAAACCGCGGAAAGCGTAGAAAAACGCGAAAAAATGGCGCTGGCGCGTAAACTTAACGCGTTAACCATGCCGCACCCGGACAGACGACCGGACAAGAAAGAACGCCGCGACCTGTTACGATTTAAACACGGCGACAGCGAGTGACTGTCACCTGCAAGAGAGATGATTATGCCGCAACATGACCAATTACATCGTTATCTGTTTGAAAACTTTGCCGTGCGCGGCGAGCTGGTGACCGTTTCGGAAACCCTGCAACAGATCCTCGAAAACCATACCTACCCGCAGCCGGTTAAAAACGTGCTGGCTGAACTGCTGGTCGCCACCAGCCTGCTTACCGCTACGCTGAAGTTTGCTGGTGATATCACCGTACAGTTGCAGGGCGATGGTCCGCTGAGCCTGGCCGTCATCAACGGCAACAACAATCAGCAGATGCGCGGCGTGGCCCGCATGCAGGGTGATATTCCTGAAGGCGCGGATCTGAAAACGCTGGTAGGCAACGGCTACCTGGTGATTACCATTACGCCGGAAGAAGGCGAGCGTTATCAGGGTGTGGTCGGTCTGGAAGGCGACACGCTGGCCGCCTGTCTGGAAGATTACTTCATGCGTTCTGAACAGCTGCCGACACGGCTGTTTATCCGTACTGGCGACGTCGATGGCAAACCCGCAGCTGGCGGAATGCTGCTGCAGGTGATGCCGGCGCAAAACGCGCAGGCAGATGATTTTGATCACCTGACCGCCCTGACCGAAACCATCAAAACTGAAGAGCTGTTGACGCTGCCAGCCAACGAAGTACTGTGGCGTTTGTACCACGAAGAAGAAGTTACCCTCTACGATCCGCAGGACGTTGAGTTCAAATGCACCTGTTCACGCGAACGCTGCGCAGGCGCACTAAAAACGCTGCCGGACGAAGAAGTGGACAGCATTCTGGCGGAAGAAGGCGAGATCGATATGCACTGCGATTACTGCGGTAGCCACTATCTGTTTAACGCAATGGATATTGCCGAGATCCGCAGCAACGCTTCCCCGGCAGACCCACAGGTCCATTAAGTTTATCAGCCCGGTAGTGTCTTCTGCCGGGCTAACTCCCGCTTACTCAGCGTAATAATGCCTCTTTAGCCGTTCGCCAAGAATCACGATAACACGCCACATTCTGGGCGCTGAATCCAGTGACTGATTCGCTACCGCCTGCCGCAGGCCAATAGATTCCATGCCCCAGCGAGTAGTTTGTGAACGTTCAACACTAACCATGTCGTCATTCAGCATCAACAGAAAGCCTCATATCGCATCAACTTCACAATTTTGAATATTGACTGACCTTTTTCGGGCCATGACGACGGGAAGTGAATCGATATTGTTTATGTATGAGTTACGTATTTTTCTTACGTGAATGCGATTACACTCACAAGATTCCCGCCAAAAACACTCTCTATTAACGTTTTAAGAACATTTTCCACAACAAAAAAGGGTTTCCTGCCATAATATCTGCCTCTTTGTGACAGGAGTCGCAGCGCATTCGGTCGCCCGTGGTTTTTCCGGATGCGTAAATCTATGAGCCTTGTCGCGGTTAGCAATCCCAAAAAAACCTTACTATTCCAGGTAATACATATTGGCTAAGGAGCAGTGAAATGCGTGTGAACAACAGGTTAACCCCGCAAGATCTCAAGGCTTATGGTATCAATGACGTTCAGGATATCGTTTACAATCCCAGCTACGACCTGTTGTATCAGGAAGAACTTGATCCAAATCTGGAAGGTTATGAGCGTGGCGTGTTAACGGATCTGGGCGCCGTTGCTGTTGATACCGGTATCTTTACCGGACGTTCGCCAAAGGATAAGTACATTGTCCGTGACGACACGACGCGTGATACGCTGTGGTGGTCCGACAAAGGTAAGGGTAAGAACGACAACAAACCGCTTTCCCCGGAAACCTGGCAACATCTGAAAGGGTTAGTCACCCAGCAACTTTCCGGCAAGCGCCTGTTTATTATTGATGCTTTCTGTGGCGCAAACGCCGATACCCGTCTTTCCGTGCGCTTCATTACCGAAGTTGCCTGGCAGGCGCATTTTGTCAAAAACATGTTCATCCGCCCAAGCGACGAAGAACTGGTTGATTTTAAACCTGATTTTATCGTGATGAACGGCGCTAAATGCACCAACCCGCAATGGAAAGAGCAGGGTCTGAACTCAGAAAACTTCGTGGCATTCAACCTGACTGAACGTATTCAGTTGATTGGTGGTACCTGGTACGGCGGCGAGATGAAAAAAGGTATGTTCTCCGTCATGAACTACCTGCTGCCGCTGAAGGGCATCGCCTCCATGCACTGCTCGGCAAACGTCGGGGAAAAAGGTGATGTGGCGGTCTTCTTTGGCTTGTCCGGCACCGGTAAAACCACGCTGTCCACCGACCCTAAACGCCGCCTGATCGGCGATGATGAACACGGTTGGGATGATGATGGCGTGTTTAACTTCGAAGGCGGTTGCTACGCTAAGACCATCAAACTGTCTAAAGATGCCGAGCCGGAGATCTACAACGCGATCCGTCGTGACGCGCTGCTGGAAAACGTCACCGTGCGCGAAGATGGTTCTATCGACTTCGACGACGGTTCCAAAACCGAAAACACCCGAGTTTCCTACCCGATTTATCACATCGAGAATATCGTTAAGCCGGTGTCAAAAGCGGGTCATGCCACCAAAGTGATCTTCCTGACCGCTGACGCGTTTGGCGTGCTGCCACCGGTGTCTCGCCTGACGGCAGATCAAACGCAGTACCACTTCCTGTCTGGCTTCACTGCCAAACTGGCCGGTACCGAACGTGGCGTCACTGAACCTACCCCAACCTTCTCTGCCTGCTTTGGCGCAGCATTCCTGACGCTGCACCCAACGCAGTACGCTGAGGTGCTGGTGAAACGTATGCAGGCGGCAGGTGCGCAGGCGTATCTGGTTAACACCGGCTGGAACGGTACTGGTAAGCGTATCTCCATCAAAGATACCCGCGCGATTATCGACGCCATTCTGAACGGTTCACTGGACGACGCAGAAACATTCCGTCTGCCGATGTTCGACCTGGCTATTCCAACCGAACTGCCGGGCGTGGATACTCGCATTCTCGATCCGCGTAATACCTACGCGTCACCGGAGCAGTGGCAGGAAAAAGCCAACGCACTGGCGAAACTGTTTATCGAGAATTTCGAGAAGTACACCGACACCCCAGCAGGTGAAGCGCTGGTTAGCGCCGGGCCGAAGCTGTAATTGACGTTGCCGGAGGGCGGTTTCGCCTTATCCGGCCTACAACAACAAAAAGGGAGGCATTTCGCCTCCCTTTCTTATGCGTCTTTCGTGGTGCCCTGCGCACGAGTGAAGGGAACCGGGAGCCAGGCGCGAATCGACAACCCACCCCGCTCGCTGGTGCCAATTTCCAGCATACCGTTATGGTTATCGATAATACGCTGCACAATCGCCAGCCCCAGGCCCGTACCGCTGGTACTACGCGCGCTGTCGCCGCGGACAAACGGCTGGAACAGATGTTTACGCTGTTCCGGCTTGATGCCCGGACCATCATCTTCCACCTGGAACCAGGCGCGATGCGGCTCCATACCGCTACTGACCTTAATCCAACCGTTACCATAGCGGGCGGCATTCACCACCATATTGGCAACCGCACGCTTGATCGACAGCGGATGCATCTTCACCTGAATGTTGCCCGGCAGCAGCGCAGTCTCAATTTCCCGCTCATAGCCGCTTTCCGCCGCGACCACTTCGCCTAACACCGAGTTCAGATCCGCCATCTCCATCGGCATCTCCTGACCGGTACGCAGGTAATCGATAAACTGCTCGATAATAGCATTACACTCTTCGATGTCCTTATTGATGGACTCTGCGAGATAACCGTCTTCCTCGCCCATCATTTCCGTCGCCAGACGGATACGCGTCAGTGGAGTACGTAGATCGTGACTCACCCCCGCCATCAGCAGCGTACGGTCATCGGCCAGTTGCTTCACGCCTGCCGCCATATGGTTAAAGGCACGGGTAACGGAACGCACCTCAGAAGCGCCATACTCACGCAACGGCGGCGGAATAATACCCTTCCCCACCTGCAACGCCGCATGTTCAAGATCCACCAGCGGTCGGTTCTGAATACGAATAAACAGCCATGCGCCGCCGATGGCCAGCAGCATGATCGCCAACGTATAGCGGAACAGCGGCGAAAAATCACCCTGATGGATCTCAGTCAGCGGCACACGTACCCAGATATTGGGCGACAGCCAGGTTTTCAACCACACGACCGGCGAGCTTTTGTTGACCTCAACGCGGACTTCGGTCGGACCACCCAACTGCTGCGCCATCTGGTGGCTTAAGAATTCATAGTGTTGCGCCCAACGCAGTCCGGCCTCTTCAGCGGCCTCGTTGGAATAGAGGGAAATACCCAACTCACGATAAATTTCCCGGCGGAACGCGGGCGGCACCACCAGTTGGGTGCCGTCCTCCAGTTGCAGTTTATCGGTCATCAGCATACGAACTTCGTAAGCCAGGACCTTATTAAACTGCTGGAGGCTCGGCAAAATCGCGAAGTTCAGCACGACCAGGTAAGTCGTCACCAGGCTGGCAAACAGCAAGGTGACGATGAGCAATAATGTGCGGGCAAACGAACTTCGTGGTGAGAAGCGCATTCGCCTCATGCTTTAGAACCGTCCGGAACAAAAACGTAGCCCAGGCCCCATACGGTCTGGATATAACGCGGATGCGCCGGATCTTCTTCCACCATACGGCGCAGACGAGAAATCTGTACGTCGATGGAACGTTCCATCGCCGAGTATTCACGACCACGAGCCAGGTTCATCAGCTTGTCGCGAGACAGCGGCTCACGCGGGTGGCTTACCAGCGCTTTCAGTACCGCAAATTCCCCGCTGGTGAGCGGCATCGGTTCATCTTCGCGGAACATTTCACGCGTACCGAGGTTCAGTTTGAACTTACCAAAGGCAATAACCGCTTCTTCCTGAGAAGGTGCGCCCGGCAGTTCGTTCGCCTGACGACGCAGTACGGCACGAATACGCGCCAGCAGTTCACGCGGGTTAAACGGTTTCGGAATGTAATCGTCAGCGCCGATTTCCAGCCCTACGATACGATCAACTTCTTCACCCTTCGCGGTCACCATAATGATCGGCATCGGGTTGCTTTGGCTGCGCAGGCGACGGCAAATAGACAGGCCGTCTTCACCCGGCAGCATTAAATCCAGCACCATCAGGTGAAAGGACTCACGGGTCAGCAGACGATCCATCTGCTCAGCGTTTGCGACGCTTCGAACCTGGAAGCCCTGCTCGGTCAGATAACGTTCCAGAAGCGCACGTAAGCGCATGTCGTCATCGACCACCAGAATCTTATAGTTCTCTTGCATTGTTATTACTCCCAAAGGTTCGCAACAATTAAGTGTATATTCTTAAGAAAGCTCACGTGAGTCACCAGCGAATTCTGGTATGAATTCCAGGCTAAATTGTTACAAAGCATATTAAACAGCAGCTTAAGTATACAATGTTTCTCGCAATACATTATTTATTCTGTTGATATGCTCACGTAATACTAATTGTGCGCATCATCACAGAGTTGAAGGTAAAACAATAAGATGAAAACGCCCCTGATAACCCGTGAAGGGTATGAAAAACTCAAACAAGAACTGAATTATCTCTGGCGTGAAGAGCGCCCGGAAGTCACCAAAAAGGTCACCTGGGCCGCAAGTCTGGGCGACCGCAGCGAAAATGCCGACTACCAGTATAATAAAAAGCGCCTGCGCGAAATCGACCGCCGCGTTCGTTATTTGACCAAGTGCATGGAAAATCTGAAAATCGTCGATTACTCCCCGCAACAGGAAGGGAAAGTCTTCTTTGGCGCATGGGTCGAGATTGAAAATGACGATGGCGACATCCGCAAATTCCGCATTGTCGGCTACGATGAGATCTTCGGCCGTAAAGATTACATCTCTATCGATTCGCCAATGGCGCGGGCGCTGCTGAAAAAAGAGGTCGGCGATCTCGCGGTAGTAAACACCCCAGGCGGCGAAGCCAGTTGGTACGTAAACGAGATCGAATACGTGAAGTGAGACCGGAACAATCCGAAGCCCCCGTAGATGACTGGCATTTTTGCCAGTCAATCCGTATAACTATCCCCTGATTTTTTATCCTATAGACGAAGCTATCCATGATGAATGATTCTTTCTGCCGCATTATCGCAGGTGAAATTCAGGCTCGTGCTGAACAGGTAGAAGCTGCCGTTCGCCTGCTTGATGAAGGGAACACCGTGCCGTTTATCGCACGTTATCGTAAGGAAATCACCGGCGGTCTGGACGATACGCAATTGCGTAATCTGGAGACCCGTCTGGGATATCTGCGTGAACTGGAAGACCGCCGTCAGGCGATCCTGAAATCTATCGGCGAGCAAGGCAAACTGACCGACGATCTGGCGAATGCGATCAACGGTACGTTAAGTAAGACCGAACTCGAAGATCTCTATCTGCCGTACAAACCCAAGCGCCGCACCCGTGGGCAAATCGCCATTGAAGCCGGGCTGGAGCCGCTGGCTGACCTGCTGTGGAACGAACCCTCCCACGACCCGGAAACGGAAGCCGCCAAATACCTCAACGCCGAAAACGGCGTGGCGGACACCAAAGCCGCTCTCGACGGCGCGCGCTACATTCTGATGGAGCGTTTCGCAGAAGACGCCGCGCTGCTGGCAAAAGTTCGTGATTACCTGTGGAAAAACGCGCATTTGGTTTCTACCGTGGTCAGCGGTAAAGAAGAGGAAGGGGCGAAGTTCCGTGACTACTTCGACCACCACGAACCGATTTCTACCGTGCCATCCCACCGCGCGCTGGCCATGTTCCGTGGTCGTAACGAAGGCATGTTACAGCTTTCATTGAATGCCGATCCGCAATTCGATGAGCCGCCAAAAGAGAGCCACGGCGAGCAGATTATCCAGGAACATCTGGGACTGCGCCTGAATAACGCACCTGCCGACAGCTGGCGTAAAGGCGTGGTGAGCTGGACGTGGCGCATCAAAGTGCTGATGCACCTTGAAACCGAGCTGATGGGTACCGTGCGCGAACGTGCGGAAGATGAAGCGATTAACGTCTTTGCCCGCAACCTGCATGACCTGCTGATGGCCGCCCCAGCCGGACTGCGCGCCACAATGGGCCTCGATCCGGGTCTGCGTACCGGGGTAAAAGTGGCTGTGGTTGATGGTACCGGCAAACTGGTCGCTACCGATACCATTTACCCGCATACCGGTCAGGCCGCCAAAGCCGCCATCGCCGTTGCGGCGTTGTGTGAAAAATACAACGTTGAGCTGGTGGCGATTGGTAATGGTACGGCGTCGCGCGAAACCGAGCGTTTCTTCCTCGACGTACAGAAACAGTTCCCGCAAGTCACCGCGCAGAAAGTAATCGTCAGCGAAGCCGGCGCGTCAGTGTACTCCGCTTCTGAGCTGGCGGCGCTGGAGTTCCCGGACCTTGATGTTTCGCTGCGTGGGGCGGTGTCGATCGCCCGTCGTCTGCAGGATCCGCTGGCTGAGCTGGTGAAAATCGATCCGAAATCTATCGGCGTGGGCCAGTATCAGCACGACGTAAGCCAGACGCAGCTGGCGCGTAAGCTGGATGCGGTAGTGGAAGACTGCGTAAACGCCGTCGGCGTGGATCTGAACACCGCCTCCGTACCGCTGCTGACCCGCGTGGCGGGCCTGACGCGCATGATGGCGCAGAACATCGTGGCCTGGCGTGACGAGAACGGCCAGTTCCAGAACCGTCAGCAACTGCTCAAAGTCAGCCGTCTGGGCCCTAAAGCCTTTGAACAGTGCGCGGGCTTCTTGCGTATCAATCACGGCGATAATCCGCTGGATGCCTCCACCGTTCACCCGGAAGCCTATCCGATTGTGGAACGCATTCTGGCCGCCACCGAGCAATCGCTGCGCGATCTGATGGGCAACAGCAGCGAACTGCGCAATCTGAAAGCCGCCGATTTTACTGACGAGCGCTTCGGGGTACCGACCGTCACCGACATCATCAAAGAGCTGGAAAAACCGGGTCGCGACCCGCGTCCTGAATTCAAAACCGCACAGTTTGCTGATGGCGTAGAAACCATGAACGATCTGCAACCGGGGATGATTCTGGAAGGGGCCGTCACCAACGTCACCAACTTCGGCGCATTTGTCGATATCGGCGTACACCAGGACGGTCTGGTGCATATCTCTTCACTGTCGAATAAGTTCGTCGAAGATCCCCACACCGTGGTGAAAGCGGGCGATATTGTGAAGGTGAAAGTGCTGGAAGTGGACCTGCAGCGTAAGCGTATCG
>NZ_JAHLQZ010000140.1:0-11281 GCF_018919505.1 Citrobacter sp. S55_ASV_140 | reverse complement strand
GGCTGTAGCGTGCGTCATCGCCGCCGATCACTTCCCGCAGGTGCCATGCAATGGCTTCCCCTTCGCGGTCAAGGTCGGTTGCGAGATAGATGTGGTCGGCTTTTTCAGCCAGTTGCTTCAGTTCAGAAACAACTTTCTCTTTACCAGGCAGCACTTCATAGCGCGCATCCCAGTTGTGCCACGGGTCAACACCCATGCGGTTGACGAGAGCGCCACGTTCATCCTTTTTGGGCTTTTTAGCCGTTTTGGTGGAGGTTGAGTCGGCGCTCTTTTTAGTTGCTGAGCCACTGGTCGGCAAATCACGGATATGACCAACGCTGGATTTCACCACGTAGTCATTACCCAGATACTTGTTGATCGTTTTGGCTTTTGCCGGGGACTCAACGATGACAAGAGCTTTACCCATATTCACCTTTACCTAATTTGATTCTTCCAGAATGCGTCGCACGTTGATTCACCTTCCACTGGCGACGAGACATTGATATGGTCTCTGCGTCGGCGGATATCAACCCCTTAAACTTTTTCGCGCTTGTAATGTAACTCTCATGTAACTGAGTTAACAGGCTTTTTTGCTCACAAACGCTATAGCACGACGAAGTATTGGTCGAATGTCAAGCAAATCTGTTGCCAGATTGACGAAAGCGTCACACTGTACCTGATAAAATGCGTTACGCAACTTTATTAGCATGCAAAAACAAATCCCGCCAGTTGCAACCCCGACGTAAGACCTTCATTTATGTCAGGGAATATTTGCCCATAAGCCGGGCTCGGCGTAGACTAATGTCCTTGTTTAAGGAGTAAATAATGCATAAAGACACGCAACCTATCGATCGCGAAACGCTGCTGATTGAAGCCAACAAAATCATTCGTGAGCATGAGGACACGCTGGCGGGGATTGTCGCCACCGGCGTTACGCAGCGAAATGGCGTGCTGGTTTTCAGCGGAGATTACTTTTTAGACGAACAAGGGCTTCCGACGCCCAAGAGTACGGCGGTGTTTAATATGTTTAAGCACCTGGCGCACGTACTTTCTGAAAAGTATCACTTGATCGATTAATACAAGAAATGATTTGCCGGATGGCGGCTCCGCCTTATCCGGCCCGGGATGTTACGATCCTCAAGGCCGGATAAGATGCTTTAGCATCACCATCCGGCAATGACAATTTTACATCAGCGGTTTCTGTCCTCGCTGCCACCAGCGCAGCAGCAAACGATCGGCGCTCTCGGCCGCACTCCCGGTAAAGCGATCCATCAGTTTTTTGCGCTGCATATAGCGAACGCTTAACACTTCGCGACCTTCCATTAGCCCGAGAATCACTTCGTCGCTGGTATTGATTTCATCCACCAGCCCGTTTGCCAGCGCCTGTTGCCCAAACCAGTGTTCGCCGGTGGCCACCTGTTCAATGTCCAGAGTCGGACGCATGCGCTGCACAAAATCTTTAAACAGGTGATGGGTTTCATTCAGATCTTCGCGGAATTTTTGCCGCCCTTCTTCCGTGTTTTCACCCAGCAGCGTCAGCGTACGCTTATACTGCCCGGCGGTGTGCAGTTCGATATCAATATCCTTCCCCTTCAGAAAGCGGTTAAAGTTCGGGATCTGCGCCACGACGCCAATAGAGCCGACAATAGCAAACGGCGCTGAGACAATTTTATCGGCTACGCAGGCCATCATATATCCACCGCTCGCGGCGACTTTATCCACCGTTACGGTCAACGGAATCTGCTTATCGCGCAAACGCTGTAACTGCGACGCAGCCAGACCATAACCATGGACCACACCGCCCGGGCTTTCCAGGCGAACCACCACTTGATCCTGCGGTTTAACGACCGCCAACACCGCCGTCACTTCCTCACGTAACGCGCTGACCTCATGGGCGTCCATGCTGCCTTTAAAATCCAGCACCCATACACGTGGTTTATCAGATGATGTACTGTCTCCCAGCTTCGCTTTTGCCTTGGCTGCCTTTGCTTCCAGTTTCTGTTTCTTTTTCTGCGCCTTATGCCAGAATTTTTGCTGATGCCCGTCCAGTAGTGCCAGCGACAGATCATCCTTCATCTCTTTATATTGCTCGCTGAGGTTAATAACCCGCAGCTCCCCGCGCTGACGCTTGCGTTGTGTCGCGTTCACAATCAGCATCACAACTACCGCAATAGCCACCACGACAGTGACAATTTTTGCCAAAAACAGCCCATATTCAGACAACAATTCCACGAGACCCACCTTGGTTAAACAACGCTATTTCCGCTCAGTGTACAACAGGCTGCTTAACCCGTCTTGCTTCATCCATCCTGGCGCAGAATCAGCAAAAAGCATGACAAAGCGTTCATTTTGCGGTGTTATTGCCTTTGGCTGATTGAAAAAGAACAGGGTTTAAGGCATAAAGCCGAAACGTTATCGCGAACGAGAAGGCCAGAGCGTTGCCGAGGAGTAGCCGTGCATTACCAACCTAAACAAGACCTTTTACAGGACCGCATTATTCTGATTACCGGTGCCAGTGATGGTATCGGACGTGAAGCCGCACAGACCTATGCGCGATACGGCGCGACCGTGATTCTGCTTGGGCGTAACGAAGAAAAACTGCGCCAGGTTGCCCGCACTATTGCCGATGAAAACGGTACGCAGCCACACTGGTTCACGTTGGATCTGCTCACTTGTACGTCTGAAGAATGCCACCAGCTTGCACAGCGCATTGCCGCACATTTTCCACGTCTGGATGGTGTTCTCCATAATGCCGGATTACTGGGTGATATTTGTCCGATGAGCGAACAAAATCCGCAGGTCTGGCAAGATGTCATGCAGGTAAATGTGAATGCCACCTTTATGCTGACCCAGGCATTGCTGCCGCTATTGCTGAAATCCGATGCCGGTTCGCTGGTCTTTACCTCTTCCAGCGTCGGTCGCCAGGGACGCGCCAATTGGGGAGCGTATGCCACTTCCAAATTCGCTACCGAAGGCATGATGCAGGTTCTGGCAGATGAATATCAGAACCGTCACCTGCGCGTAAACTGTATCAATCCAGGCGGTACGCGTACCGGCATGCGAGCCAGCGCATTTCCAACTGAAGATCCGCAAAAATTGAAAACTCCCGCCGATATTATGCCGCTCTATCTGTGGCTGATGGGCGATGACAGCCGCCGTAAAACCGGTATGACTTTCGATGCCCAACCGGGCCGTAAACCAGGAATAGCTCAATGAGTGAAGAACGCTACCAGCAACGCCAGCAGCGCGTTAAAGAGCGGGTTGATGCCCGCGTTGCCGCTGCAAAGGATG
Organism: Citrobacter sp. S55_ASV_140; assembly: GCF_018919505.1. NCBI lineage: Bacteria > Pseudomonadati > Pseudomonadota > Gammaproteobacteria > Enterobacterales > Enterobacteriaceae > Citrobacter > Citrobacter sp. S55_ASV_140. The sequence continues at coordinate 8,011 of NZ_JAHLQZ010000140.1, read as the reverse complement.
AACGCGGGATCATTATCGTGTTCACCGGAAACGGTAAGGGTAAAACCACCGCAGCGTTCGGGACCGCCACGCGCGCGGTGGGCCATGGTAAAAAAGTCGGCGTGGTGCAATTTATTAAAGGTACCTGGCCAAACGGTGAACGAAACTTACTCGAACCCCATGGCGTAGAGTTTCAGGTTATGGCGACAGGATTTACCTGGGACACGCAAAACCGCGAGTCGGATACCGCAGCCTGTATGGCCGTATGGGAACATGGAAAGCGAATGCTGGCTGACGCTCAACTGGATATGGTTATCCTGGACGAACTGACCTATATGGTGGCGTACGACTATCTGCCGCTTGAAGAGGTTATCAATGCCTTAAATGCGCGCCCAGCCCATCAAACGGTGATCATCACCGGTCGGGGATGTCATCGCGATATTCTTGAGTTAGCAGATACGGTCAGCGAGCTGCGCCCGGTTAAGCACGCGTTTGAAGCGGGCGTGAAAGCTCAGATGGGAATTGATTACTGACAGCAGGCCGGATAAGGCGCTTGCGCCGCATCCGGCTCCACGCTAACGCCTGATGGCGCTTTGCTTATCAGGCCTGGTCATGATTAACCGTTGTTGCTGCGACCGCCCGGACGACGGCTGCTGCCGACCTGTGAGTGGCGCTTCACCGCACGACGGATCTGGTTCGCTTTCATCCGACGACGATCTTTCTCGACGGCAACTTTAGAGGTCGTTTCCGGCTTCAGCTCCACCAGTTCACGCAAATAGTTGGTCTGCGCAAGATCAAGCTCCGTCCAGCCGCCACGCGGCAGCCCTTTCGGCAGCGGGATATCGCCGTAACGGACACGGATAAGACGACTTACCTGCACGCCTACAGCTTCCCACAGGCGACGTACTTCACGGTTACGCCCTTCGGTCAGCGTGACGTTATACCACTGGTTGATCCCTTCACCACCGCTGAACTTGATTGTTTTAAACGCCGCCGGACCATCTTCCAGCTGTACGCCACGACTCAGATCGCGCAGTTTCGCGTCATCAACCTGACCAAACACACGCACCGCATATTCACGCTCAACTTCACGGCTTGGATGCATCAGACGGTTTGCCAGTTCACCGTCGGTAGTGAACAACAGTAAACCGCAGGTATTCACATCCAGACGCCCAACGGCAATCCAGCGCGCATCGCGCAGTTTTGGCAGACGATCAAACACGGTCGGACGACCTTCCGGATCGTTACGGGTACACAGTTCACCTTCTGGTTTGTAATAGGCCAGAACGCGACAGATTTGTTCCGCAGACTCTTTAACCGAAATCAGATGACCGTCGATACGGATTTTCAGACCCGGCGTCACTTCAACGCGATCGCCGAGCGTGGCAATTTTACCATCAACGCTCACACGGCCCGCGGCAATAATGGTTTCAATTTCACGGCGAGAACCGTGGCCGGCGCGCGCCAGCACTTTTTGTAACTTTTCGCTCATAGAGCTTCCTTTAGATGTCGCCTTCACAGGCGTCGAACAGGAGAATCAACGGCGCCAGTCAGCGCCATTTTAAGGCCGCGTAGTATAGCGGTTCGCGCCCTTATAAGAAAGGTTTAACGTCGCCGACGCCTTCACGCAAGACCACCGGAGAATCGTCAGTTAAATCGATGACCGTGGTCGGCTGCTGGCCGAGATAGCCGCCGTGGATAATCAACTCCACCTGCTTCTCCAGACGATCCTTAATCTCTTCCGGGTCAGATTCGGTAAATTCACTGCCCGGCAGCATCAGTGACGTGGAAAGCATCGGTTCGCCCAGCGCTTCCAGCAGCGCCAGCGCAATCGGATTCGACGGCACACGCAGGCCGATGGTTTTACGTTTTTCCTGCAACAATCGGCGTGGCACTTCTTTCGTCCCTTTCAGGATAAAGGTGTAGTTGCCCGGCGTGTTATTTTTAATCAAACGAAAAGCCACGTTATCGACAAACGAATAGGTCGACAGTTCGGACAGGTCACGGCACATCAGCGTAAAGTTGTGTCCGTCCGGCAGGTGGCGAATGCGACAAATGCGCTCCATTGCGCCTTTATCTTCAATTTTGCAGCCCAACGCATAGCCGGAATCGGTTGGATAGACAATCACCCCGCCCTTACGCACGATTTCAACGGCCTGATTGATCAGCCGCTGCTGCGGGTTTTCGGGATGAATATAAAAAAACTGGCTCATACTTTCCTCTCTGTAATCTCAGGCTGTTCCCAAAGTTGCCAGACGCCTTCTACGCCTGCGGGCAACCAGAGTTTACGACCCAGTTCAATCCACGGGCAGGGCTGATGAAAATCAGATCCTTGCGATGCCCACAATTGATGCTGGCGCGCAAGCGTCGCCAGATGGGTGCGTTCATTGGGAGACTGTTGGCACTGCGCCACTTCCATCGCGTCACCGCGGTGTTCAGCGAAGTATGCAACCAGTCTTTTCAGCCACTTAGCGCTAAGATCGTACCGCCCCGGATGAGCCAGAACTGCCTTACCGCCAGAATGATGAATGACATCAATAGCTTGTTCTATTGTACACCACTGCGGCGGAACGTAACCGGTTTTCCCACGGGCAAGGTATTTTTTAAAAACATCTGCAATAGTCGTGGCTTTTCCGCATTCCACCAGAAAACGCGCAAAATGTCCCCGCGTGACCGCCCCGCCATCTGCCAGACGCAACGCGCCTTCCCATGCGCCGGGAATATGCGCTTTGTCGAGTCGTTCAGCAATCAGGCGCGCGCGCTGCTGACGGCGCTCCGTTTGTTGCGCCAAAAACTCGCACATCAATGGATGAGAAATATCTATATTCAGACCCACAATATGGATCTCATGATTTTCCCACACCGTTGAAATCTCGACGCCCGAGATCAGATTTAACGCTAAACCCGAACGTGAAATTTCTTCTCTTGCCGCCGCAATACCGCCCGTGGTGTCATGATCGGTGATCGCCAGTGTGCCGACTCGCATCTCTACCGCACGGTGTACTAAGGCTTCAGGGGTTAATCGCCCATCGGAGGCTGTAGTATGACTGTGCAGGTCATAAATCACTGCGTAATTCGTGTCGCTCAAGGCGGCTCCCATTTCAATAAATGTCGTAACACGCCCATCATAGCGGTTTCGACAAATTTACTGAAATCAGGTGTTGACTTTACTCCATCGAACTAGTTAACTAGTACGCAAGTTCACATGAAGAAGGTATCTGAGATGAAAGCAACATTTGTTCTGCACGGTTGGTGGCGCACTTCCTGATTTCGGGCAGTGTCTTACGTCTGCAATATGCAACCAGATACCCGGCCCGCCAACTGAGCGGGCTTTTTTTTGAACAAAATTAATGAGAACAACGATGCAAACACCAAAACCGACACTCGAACTGCTTACCTGCGATGCCGCCTACCGTGAGAATCCGACGGCGCTGTTTCATCAGGTATGTGGCGCTCGTCCAGCGACACTGCTGCTTGAATCTGCAGATATCAACAGCAAAGATGATCTGAAGAGCCTGTTGCTGGTCGACAGCGCGTTACGCATCACCGCCCTGGGTGACACCGTCACTATTAAGGCGCTCTCCGCGAACGGCGCATCGCTGCTGCCCCTGCTGGATGCAGCGCTGCCTGCTGGCGTTGAAAACGAACAACAGCCGAACATACGCCATTTGAAATTTCCCAATGTAAGCCCGTTGCTGGATGAAGACGCCCGCTTGTGTTCCCTTTCCGTATTTGATGCTTTCCGTTTATTGCAGGAACTGGTCAACGTCCCTGCGCAAGAACGTGAAGCGATGTTCTTCGGCGGTCTGTTTTCCTATGACCTGGTCGCCGGTTTTGAAGATTTACCTCAGCTTGAAGCAGGTAACCGTTGCCCGGACTACTGCTTCTATCTGGCTGAAACGCTGATGGTCATCGACCACCAAAAGAAAAGTACCCGCATTCAGGCCAGCGTATTTACCCCCAGCGATGGCGAAAAACAGCGTCTGAACGCTCGTCTGGCACAACTGAGCCAGCAGCTTACCGAGCCTGCGCCGCCACTGCCCGTGACAGAAATTCCGCAGATGCGCTGCGAATGTAACCAGAGCGATGAAGAATTTGGCGCTGTGGTGCGCGGGATGCAAAAAGCCATTCGCGCAGGCGAGATTTTCCAGGTGGTTCCGTCCCGCCGATTCTCATTGCCCTGCCCGTCACCGCTGGCGGCCTACTATGTGCTGAAGAAAAGTAATCCCAGCCCGTATATGTTTTTCATGCAGGACAACGATTTCACGCTGTTCGGCGCCTCCCCGGAAAGCTCGCTGAAATATGATGCCACCAGCCGGCAGATTGAGATCTACCCGATTGCCGGGACGCGTCCGCGCGGTCGCCGTGCGGATGGCTCGCTGGACCGCGATCTCGACAGCCGTATCGAGCTGGAGATGCGTACCGATCATAAAGAGCTTTCCGAGCACCTGATGCTGGTTGACCTTGCGCGTAACGACCTGGCGCGCATCTGCACGCCGGGCAGCCGCTACGTTGCTGACCTGACCAAAGTGGATCGCTACTCCTTCGTGATGCACCTGGTTTCCCGCGTGGTCGGCGAACTGCGTAGCGATCTGGATGTGCTGCATGCGTACCGCGCCTGTATGAATATGGGCACGCTAAGCGGCGCGCCGAAAGTTCGCGCCATGCAGCTTATCGCCGAGGCAGAAGGTCGTCGCCGTGGCAGCTATGGCGGCGCGGTAGGCTACTTTACCGCCCATGGCGATCTGGATACCTGTATTGTGATTCGTTCCGCACTCGTGGAAGACGGTATTGCCACCGTACAAGCCGGTGCCGGGATTGTTCTGGATTCTGTACCGCAGTCTGAAGCCGATGAAACCCGTAATAAAGCGCGTGCGGTTTTACGTGCTATCGCCACCGCGCACCACGCACAGGAGACCTTCTAATGGCTGACATTCTGCTGCTCGATAACATCGACTCATTTACCTATAACCTGGCGGATCAGCTGCGTACTAATGGTCACAACGTGGTGATTTACCGCAACCATATTCCGGCCCAGACGTTAATTGACCGCTTAGCAACCATGAAAAACCCGGTGCTGATGCTCTCTCCGGGACCCGGTGCGCCAAGCGAAGCGGGCTGCATGCCGGAGCTGTTAACCCGCCTGCGCGGTAAGCTGCCGATTATTGGTATTTGTCTGGGGCATCAGGCGATTGTTGAAGCCTACGGCGGCTATGTCGGTCAGGCCGGAGAGATCCTGCACGGTAAAGCATCCAGTATTGAACATGACGGTCAGGCAATGTTCAGCGGTCTGGCAAATCCATTGCCGGTAGCGCGTTACCACTCGCTTGTTGGCAGCAACGTTCCAGCCGGTTTGACCATCAACGCCCACTTTAACGGCATGGTGATGGCGGTCCGTCACGATACCGACCGCGTGTGTGGCTTCCAGTTCCATCCGGAATCGATCCTCACCACCCAGGGAGCGCTTCTGCTGGAGCAAACGCTGGCATGGGCGCAACAGAAACTCGAACAGACCAATACGCTGCAACCTATTCTGGAGAAACTGTATCAGGCTCAGACGCTGTCCCAACAGGAAAGCCACCAACTGTTCTCGGCCGTAGTACGCGGTGAACTGAAGCCGGAACAACTCGCTGCGGCCCTGGTGAGCATGAAAATTCGTGGCGAACACCCGCATGAAATTGCCGGCGCGGCAACCGCACTGCTGGAAAACGCCGCCCCGTTCCCGCGTCCTGATTATCTGTTTGCCGATATTGTCGGTACCGGCGGCGACGGTAGCAACAGTATCAATATCTCCACGGCCAGCGCCTTTGTTGCGGCGGCCTGTGGACTAAAAGTGGCGAAGCACGGCAACCGCAGCGTCTCCAGTAAATCGGGTTCTTCGGATCTGTTGGCGGCATTTGGCATTAATCTGGACATGAACGCCGATAAATCCCGTCAGGCGCTTGACGATCTCGGCGTGTGCTTCCTGTTTGCACCGAAATACCACACCGGTTTTCGCCACGCCATGCCGGTACGCCAACAGTTAAAAACCCGCACGCTGTTTAATGTGCTCGGTCCGTTGATTAACCCGGCGCATCCGCCGCTGGCGCTGATCGGCGTTTACAGCCCGGAACTGGTGCTGCCGATTGCCGAAACGCTGCGCGTATTGGGGTATCAACGTGCCGCGGTCGTACACAGCGGCGGCATGGATGAAGTTTCGCTGCATGCGCCGACTATTGTGGCAGAGCTGCATGATGGCGAAATCAAGAGTTATCAACTGACGGCGGAAGACTTTGGCCTGACGCCGTACCATCAGGAACAGCTGGCGGGCGGTACGCCGGAAGAAAACCGTGACATTCTTAGTCGCTTGTTACAAGGTAAAGGTGAAGCCGCTCACGAAGCAGCCGTTGCCGCGAATGTCGCCATGTTAATGCGCCTGCACGGTGAAGAAGATTTAAAAACTAATGCGCAAACCGTGATTAATGTGCTGCGTAGCGGCGCGGCCTACGACCGTGTTACTGCGCTGGCAGCAAGAGGGTAAATGATGCAAACCGTTTTAGCGAAAATTGTCGCTGACAAGGCGATTTGGGTAGAAGCCCGTAAACAGCAACAACCGCTGGCCAGTTTTCAGAATGACGTACAACCCAGCGCTCGTGATTTCTACGATGCGCTGCAAGGCGCACGTACCGCCTTTATTCTGGAGTGCAAAAAAGCCTCGCCATCGAAAGGTGTGATCCGTGATGACTTCGACCCGGCACAGATTGCGGACGTGTATAAACATTATGCTTCAGCGATTTCCGTACTGACCGATGAAAAATATTTCCAGGGCAGCTTTGATTTCCTGCCCATCGTCAGCCGTATCGCGTCGCAACCCATCCTGTGTAAGGACTTTATTATCGATCCTTACCAGATATACCTGGCGCGTTTCTACCAGGCGGACGCCTGCCTGCTGATGCTGTCAGTACTGGACGATGAGCAATATCGTCAACTCGCCGCCGTGGCCCATAGCCTGAAAATGGGTGTTCTGACCGAGGTCAGCAACGAAGAAGAACTGGAACGCGCGATTGCGCTTGGCGCGAAAGTCGTCGGTATTAACAACCGCGATTTACGTGACCTGTCGATTGATCTGAATCGCACCCGCCAACTGGCGCCACGTCTGGGCCATGGCGTAACCGTCATCAGCGAGTCCGGTATTAATACCTACGGCCAGGTACGCGAACTCAGCCACTTCGCCAACGGTTTTCTGATTGGCTCTGCGCTGATGTCGCATGATGACCTGCACGCCGCTGTGCGTCGGGTTCTGCTTGGCGAGAACAAAGTCTGCGGTTTGACCCGGGCTCAGGATGCAAACGCGGCATATGAAGCGGGCGCCATATATGGCGGGTTGATTTTTGTGCCCTCATCTCCGCGCGTAGTTAGCGTTGAGCAGGCGCGGGAAGTGATGAGCGGCGCGCCATTACAGTATGTCGGCGTGTTCCGCAACACCGAGATTACCGAGGTGCGCGATAAAGCGTTGGCCCTGGGACTGACTGCGGTGCAACTGCATGGGAGCGAAGATCAGACCTATGTTGACGCGCTGCGCGATGCGCTGCCCAAACAGGTGCAAATCTGGAAAGCGCTGAGTGTTGGCGAAACGTTGCCAGACCGGGATTATCAGCATGTCGATAAATACGTGTTCGACAACGGCCAGGGTGGTAGCGGTCAACGCTTCGACTGGTCGCTTTTAGGCGGGCAATCGCTGGAAAACGTTTTACTGGCTGGCGGACTTGGCGCTGATAACTGTGTCAATGCGGCAAAAACCGGCTGTGCCGGGCTCGATTTTAATTCTGGCGTAGAGTCACAGCCGGGCATCAAAGATGCACGACTTCTGGCTTCGGTCTTTCAGACGCTGCGCGCATATTAAGGAAAAGGACATGACAACATTACTCAATCCGTACTTTGGTGAATTTGGCGGTATGTATGTGCCACAAATTCTAATGCCTGCTCTGCGTCAACTGGAAGAAGCTTTCGTCAGCGCGCAAAAAGATCCTGAGTTTCAGGCGCAGTTTACCGA
>NZ_JAHLQZ010000013.1:0-48910 GCF_018919505.1 Citrobacter sp. S55_ASV_140 | reverse complement strand
GGTAAGGAGGCAGATGGCTGGCGTTGATTCCAGCGGCTTCCCCGCGCATCACGAAAATATATTCGATAACGTTACGTAATTCACGAATGTTGCCAGGCCAGTGCCAGGCGTAGAGGCGGTTGATGACGTCATCGGGAAGTTTTTGTGATGGTCGCTGATAACTGACCGAAAACTCATCGGCAAAATATTGCGCGAGGACCGCAATATCTGCCCGCCGTTCGCGCAACGAGGGAAGAACCAAAGGGACCACGTTCAGGCGATAGAAAAGATCTTCGCGAAACTGATTACTCTCCACCATCGCGTTAATGTTTTTGTTAGTCGCGGCAATAATTCGTACATCAATATTGATGGTGTTGTTAGACCCGACGCGGGTGATCGCTTTTTCCTGCAGAACCCTGAGCAGCTTAGCCTGCAGATGAAGCGGCATATCGCCGATCTCATCCAGAAACAGACTGCCGCCGTTGGCCAGTTCAAATTTTCCCACGCGGCCTTTGGGGTCGGCCCCGCTGAATGCGCCGCGCACATAACCAAACAGTTCGCTTTCCAGCAACTGTTCGGGAATGGCAGCACAGTTGATTGTTACGAAGGGGGCGGCTTTACGGGGGCTGCTCTGGTGAATGGCAAATGCCACGACCTCTTTTCCTGAGCCACTTTCGCCGGTAATAAGCACACTGGCATAGCTGTTGGCGATTTTACCGATGGTGCTTCTGAGCTGTTCCATCAAGGGGGAGTGACCAATCAACCGCACCTGGGTGTCGGCCTCATAAGACGATGGAAGAAGGGTACTCAGGTAGTCGTGCGCGTCACGAAAGATAATCATGGTTAAGCGATCGTTATCCAAAGACGAGAGCGAAATTTGCTTGCACAGTACATGGTATTTCTGACCTTCGAGCGTCAGCCAGGCCTCCTCATCGCCATACAAACTGTCCCCGGTTGTTTCAATGGTCAACGGTAATCCCTGAACCTCGCGATTGAGAATGCGATCGGCTGAATGGTTGGCATGCCAGACAAGACCATCACCATCGATTGCCACGACGCCGCGGTCCATGGCATCGATCAGACGGCGAAATGCGCCCAGCCTTTCTTGCGCGCGTAAACGTTCCAGACATTCAAAAACCTTACTGGAGATCATCACGGCTATTTGCTCAATGAAAGTAACAAATTTCTCAATCTGGCTCAGGAGGGTGTCGCGCTGCGCCTGGGTTGAGCAAATAATCCCGATCACCCCAATGACGCGATTGTTGAGAAAAATTGGTGCGTTCAAATCCAGCATTTCAGAACAATAGTGGTGTTTTTCACATAACTGACACAGTGGATGTTCGCCAGGATTTTTGATCAGCACCGTTTCCCGCACCTGCAAAACGTGGCGGTAGATGTAGCCATTTTTTGCCACGTTTTCATTGAGCATATGCCGGTATTTACCGGTGCCAGCGATGCGCATTAAAGATTCATCAATGATCTCAACATCCGTTCCGGTGATGCCAGAAATAGCATCGGCATAATTGCATATATCATCCTGAATATTGCTGAGTACTGAAATCATGCTACTTCTCCGGCGCGTATCGCATTTCTCATGGAAAATGATAAATAGGCGAACTAATCCAAAAATGATTTGCGAAAAATCAATCTACCGCTCTGTTTTAGTATGTTTTTTTTATTTTATCTTCCGCGATCACACTATTTATCAATTGTGAGAATTTATCAAAATGAAACGATAAACTAACGCGATGATATTTTTGGCTGCAAATCTTGAATTCTGTCTATTTAATTGAAATTTAAGTGTTTATTAAATTATTCATAAGATTTTACTCAATTAATAAAAAGCTGGTAAGCATTTTGCTCTATTGGCATTACCGATAGCGGAAATATCTCTGTATGACATCAATTGCAGGGAATGGATTACCAGCACAATGAGGTTTTATGATGCAGGAAAACTTATCATTTTTTATCAACCAGACACCGTTTACCGAACATCCGAACGCGCCGTTGGCTCCGTTTAGCCGCCAGGAGTTGGTCAAAGCGTTGAATTTTCATCGGTCTATTCCGGGATATTCCCCAACGCCGTTGTATACGCTGCCGGCACTTTCACAAAAACTGGGCGTAAAAAATATCTACCTCAAAGATGAGTCGCAGCGTTTTGGCCTGAAAGCCTTTAAAGCGCTGGGCGGTTCCTATGCGATGGCGTGCCATATCGCTGAATTAGTCGGTAAAGATATCAGCGAATTACCGTTTGATGTGATGACCAGCGAAGAGGTGCGCCGCGATCTGCAAACCGTTACGTTTGCTACCACCACCGATGGCAATCACGGTCGTGGCGTTGCCTGGATGGCGCGACAGTTGAAGCAAAATGCCGTGGTTTACATGCCAAAAGGTTCTTCACAGCAACGTCTGACGTCGATCCGTAACGAAGGCGCTACCGCCGAAATCGTCGATATGAACTATGACGATGCGGTTCGCATGACCGCGGAACAGGCGGAAAAGCATGGCTGGATAGTGGTGCAGGATACCGCCTGGGAAGGGTATGAAAAGATCCCGCAGTGGATTATGCAGGGTTACGGCACGCTGATGCTGGAGGCGATCGACCAGCTGCATCAGGTTGCGCCGACGCATATTTTTGTTCAGGCAGGCGTTGGCTCGTTTGCCGGCATGGTTCAGGGAATGGTGACGGCGGCATGGGGAGAAAATCGCCCGAAAGTGATCGTCGCCGAGGCGTTAATTGCCGATTGTCTCTACCGCTCCGCCCGCTCGAAAGAGGGTGATGCCATAGCGGTGGGCGGAGATTTGCAAACCGTGATGGCTGGTCTCGCCTGCGGTGAGGCAAATAGCATTGGTTGGAAGCTGTTGCGTGATTATGCCACTGCATTTGCCTCCTGCCCGGATGAGGTTGCGGCGCTTGGCATGCGCATGTTGGGTAATCCGCTGGCAGGCGATCCACAGATCGTTTCTGGTGAGTCCGGGGCGGTGACGACCGGCCTGCTGTCACTGCTGATGTCCTCGCCTGAACTGGCGCAAACGCGTACGCAACTGGGACTGGATGAGCATTCCCGCGTGTTGTTGATAAGTACTGAGGGTGACACTGACCCACAACAGTATCTGGATATTGTCTGGGGCGGTCAGTACCCGGGCATCAACAAATAATTTCCTGATTGAGAATAAGAACGGAGAAACCCATGTTATCTGCAAACCGTATTGAAGAAGTGATTAAAAACTGTCAGGCGCTAATCCAACAAAAAAGTTATTCCGGTCAGGAAGGGGAAGTGGTTAATGCCATAAAAACAATGATGCAGCATTACCAGTTCGATGACATCCATGTTGATAAGTACGGCAACATTGTTGGCGGTATCGTGGGTAATCAGCCAGGGAAAACGCTGGTCCTTGATGGACATATTGATACTGTACCGGTGAACGAAGAGAAGTGGACCCGCAACCCGTACGGCGGTGATATCGAAGATGGCAAGATTTATGGTCGCGGTACGACCGATATGAAAGGCGCCGTGGCGGCAATGATCTCTGCCGTGGGTTTTTTCGGCCAGGACAACCAGCGTAATTTCGCCGGGAAAATCTACGTTGCCTGTATCGTGCATGAAGAGTGCTTTGAAGGCATTGCCGCTCGTCTGGTCAGCGAGCGCTATAAGCCAGACTACGTAATCATCGGTGAAGCTTCCGAGCTAAACCTGAAAATTGGCCAGCGTGGACGTGCTGAAATTGTGGTTGAAACGTTTGGTAAACCTGCGCACTCCGCCAACCCGCAGGCAGGGATTAATGCGGTGTATAAAATGGCGCAATTGATCGACAAAATTCGCACCATTACCCCGCCAACGCACCCAGTACTCGGGCCTGGCATTCTCGAACTGACCGACATTAAATCTTCGCCGTACCCGGGTGCCTCGGTCGTGCCGGATTACTGCCGCGCAACCTACGATCGCCGTTTGCTGGTGGGCGAAACCAAAGAAAGCGTCATTGCCCCGCTGGAAAATGTCCTGGCAGAATTCATCACGCAGGATCCGCAGTTTAAGGCCCGTGTCTCCTACGCTGTGGGCCAGGAGTCTTGCTATACCGGTGCCACCATTGAGGGGGAGCGCTTCTTCCCGGGCTGGGTGTATGACGAGTCGGACGAATTCGTGCAAGCCGCTCTGGCTGGCGTCCGCGAGGCCGGGTTTAATCCGACCATCACGCAATACTCATTTTGCACCAACGGTAGTCACTATGCGGGCGAAGCGGGAATTAAAACTATCGGCTTCGGACCTTCGCGTGAAAATCTGGCGCACACCATTGATGAGTATATCGAGATCGATCAGTTAACCGGTTCGGCCAGCGGCTATTACAGCATCATCCAGACACTCTATCGCCAATAAAAGAACGATAAAAATCCTCTTACCTTACAGGCGGTGCCGCGCAGCGCCGCCGCAATGGAGAATAACGATGAAAACCATTTTCAAAAACGGAAATGTGATCGATGGGACGGGCAGTGAAGGCAGAATTGCCGATGTGGTCGTTGATGACGGACGTATTGTCGCAATCGGTCAAATAGACGTTGGCGTCAATGAACAGGTTATTGATGCCACGGGAAAAATTATTTGTCCTGGCTTTATTGATACCCATACGCACTCTGACCTGTCGGCGATTATTAACCCCGCGCTGTCGGCAAAAATTCGCCAGGGAATTACCACTGAATTGCTGGGGCAGGATGGCGTCGCGTTAGCACCGTTGCCGGAAGAATATATTCCGGCGTGGCGTAAAAATATTGCCGGACTGGACGGTGATACCGACAAAATAGACTGGAAATATAAAAATACGGACGGTTATCTCAATCTGTTGGCATCACGACATCCGGCGACAAACCTTGCCTATTTAGTTCCGCATGGCAACGTGCGCATGGAGGCGATGGGGCTGGATGGGCGGCCTTCGACCCGTGAAGATGTGGCGAAGATGTGCGAAGTTCTTGAGCGGGAATTAAAAGCGGGCGCGTTTGGTCTTTCCACCGGGCTTATCTATATGCCTTGCGCCTTTGGCGATACTGCCGAAATGATTGAACTGTGCAAGGTCACGGCGAAATATAACGGGATCTTTGTGGTACATCAGCGCAGTGAAGCTGACGATATTATCAACTCAACGCAGGAGCTGATTGATATCGCCAAAGCCACAGGCGTCTGGCTACATATTTCACATATGAAGGTCTGCGGAAAGAAAAACTGGGGGCTGATCGACCAGATGCTGGGGATGCTGGAGCAGGCGCAGGAAGAGGGGATCCGCATCTCTTTCGACCAGTATCCCTATGTGGCGGGCAGCACGATGCTCGGCGTGATCCTGCCGCCATGGGTCCACTCCGGTGGAACAGACAAATTACTGGAACGCCTGGCCTCACCTGAACTGCGCGCCAAAATGATCGAGGATATTCAGCAGGGCATCCCTGGCTGGGATAACTTTATCGATTTTGCCGGTCTGGACCAGATTTTTGTTACCAGCGTGAAAACGGCCAAAAATCAGGATGCCGTTGGTCTGAACCTCGTCCAGTTGGGTGAATTGCGCGGGAAAGACCCCTACAACGCCACCTTCGACCTGCTTTATGAAGAAGAAAACGCCGTCGGAATGGTCGACTTCTACGGCACTGAAGAGCATGTGATTAAGTTTCTCTGTCGGCCAGAGCAAAACGTTTGTACCGACGGTTTAATGGGGGCCGGAAAACCGCACCCTCGCGTGTTCGGCGCATTCCCACGTGTGCTCGGTAAATACGTGCGTGAAGAGGGATGTCTGAGCTGGGAAGCGGCAATTCGCAAAATGACGGGTAAACCTGCTGAGGTGCTGGGCCTGCAGGATCGCGGGCTGCTGAAGGTGGGTTACGCGGCGGATATTGTGATGTTCGATCCGAACACTATCGCTGATAGGGGCACGTTTGTTGAACCTAATCAGTATCCGCAAGGGATTGAAATTGTCATGGTTAATGGGCGCATTGCCTTAATTAATGGCACGGAAAGTTATGCCTGTAGCGGTACGGTTATAAGAAAACAATATTAATAAATAACGCTAAACACGCATTGATCTATCGCGACTATTTATGGCCGCGGTAGATCACTACACCCTAAGGACATCACAATGAACCTACAAACATCTTTACCTTCAGGTAAACCAAAGACCTGGAAAGCAAGATATACCGTCCTGACATTGATCTGGCTGGCGTGGCTCCTCTCTTTTCTCGACAGAATGGTCATGAGCGTTTCGCTCCCTTATATCGGCAAAGATTTAAATCTGGATACCACCCAACAAGGTTTAATTATTAGCGCCTTTTTTATTGGTTATGCCGCGTTTCAAATTCCCGGTGGTTTACTGGCGGATAAGTTTGGCTCGCGTAAAATCATGGCTATTGGTATTGCCTGGTGGTCTGTTTTCACCAGCTTAACCGGCGCTGTGCTGACGCTACCGCTAATGCTGGCAGTGCGCTTCTTCTTTGGTATCGGCGAAGGGTGCTTCCCGTCGGCCTCCTGGAAGATGATTTCGACCTATTTCCCGTCGAAAGAGCGCGGGCGCGCGACGGCGATTCAATCAACGGTGAACACCTTAGGCCCGGCGCTGGCGGTTGTGGTCGCAGCCAGCATTATTGGGGCTTTTGGCTGGCATATGGTTTTTATCGTGCTGGGTATTCCTGGACTGTTTATTGCCGCAGGGATCTACTTATTTACGCGTGACAACCCGAAAGATCACCCCGCCATTACGCAGCAGGATCTGGCGGAACTGGCCGTTGACGATCAGGGTGGGCTGCAAAATACCAGCGCTATCGCGTTTAAAGACGTACTCAAAATGCCGGTGCTCTGGCAAATGGCAAGTATCTGGTTTTTGTTTGATATCACCTTCTGGGGATTTTCAACCTGGTTGCCCAGTTATCTGATCACCGTACGTGAATTTTCTCTGGCCAAGACCGGCGTAATGGCGGCAATTCCCTTTCTGTTTGGCGCAGGAGGCACATTGTTAGGCGGATACTGTTCAGATAAATTCAAACCGATGCGTAAAACGTTGTACGTCGTAACCTCAGTCATTGCCGCAGGCTTCCTGTACCTGACCTTCAGCGTGAGCAGCGCAGATATGGCGGTGGTTTATCAGTGTATTTCAGCCCTGTTCATGTTCTTCGCTATGGCGACGTTCTGGGGAATTTTGATGGATACCATCCCCAGCAACATTATGGGACGGGCGTCGGGGATCGTTAACTTTGGCGGTCAGATGGCGGGCGTTGTTTCTGCACCTATCATCGGCTGGCTGATCCAAAGCAGCGCAGGAAGCTATAACAGCGCCTTTATCTTTATGATTGCCGCACTGTTATGTTCTGCCGTCGTTACGCTGACCGTGAAAAACTCGCGCGCGGTTGGAGCATTACCCAGTCAGGCTTGATTAATGTCTGTCTCCTGTGGCTCTGCTGTTTCAGAGCCACAGGGATTGACGGGCATCAACGTTTAATAACACGCAATAACTGAATTTCCCGCCAGATGTACAGTTACCACTGCAATTCTATTCCTCTCCTTATTAAGAATTAAGCATAATAAATGAAAGACCAGTCCTACATGTGTAGGAATATTCCCTCTATAATGTGTTAATGATTTGATCTACAGAAAGGCTCAAGGTTTAATTCTTGTAAATCTAAATGTTATTTTTATGATTTATTCATCTTGATTATGAAAAAATCATAAAATATACACGTGACTATGTTAGAATTTGCGTCCTGGGTCTTGCACTTATAAATCAGTAATATTGAAGACTCACCTGCACTATAGCCATCGCCTCTCTTTATTTATCGGGATTCTTATACGCAATGAACGCGATAATCGTTGATGATCACCCTTTGGCCCGCATTGCCATTCGCAACTTACTCGATACTAATGGTATCACTGTGACCACTGAACTCGACAGTGGCGAGCAAGTCGTACAGGTGGTTGAAAAAAACAAACCTGAACTGCTAATTATTGATGTGGATATTCCTGGTATCAGTGGCATCGAGGTGCTGGAACAATTACGCAAGCGGCACTATGCTGGTGTGATCATTATCATTTCAGCAAAAAATGAATATTTTTATGGTAAACGTAGTGCTGAATACGGTGCTAACGGATTTGTGAGTAAAAAAGAAGGCATGAATAATATTCTTGCCGCCATCGAAGCCGCCAAAAATGGTTATAGTTATTTCCCTTTCTCCCTTGAACACTTTACTGGTTCATCGGCCAGCGAACAGGATAAACTTGATACGTTATCAACACAGGAAATGAGAGTGTTGCGTTATATCCTTAATGGTATGGATTACAGTACGATTGCCAGTAAAATGAATATCAGTAATAAAACGGTCAGTACTTATAAAAGTCGTTTAATGGAAAAATTAGATTGTTCTTCATTAATGGAGATTTATGATTACGCGCAAAGAAATAAAATAGGGTAGAGTAATGCTGGAACGCTTATTTATTTTTTTGATGGTCATATTTACCATCGGATTATCTACGGATGTGAGTTCAGCGCGCCAGGTTGAACTAAAAAGTAACTATAATACTGCGGTGCAAAATATCAGCTTAAACAGGGAAGAAACAAACTGGTTGGCGCATAAAAAAACATTAGTGGTTGGCACCTGGTTACCGGAAGTCTCACCTATTGTCTATCAAAACAGCGGGGAAAATTATCGGGGCGTTAACGCGGACTACCTTGCGCTAATGCAAAAAAGTCTCAATGTAAAAATTGTTATAAAGCAATACGATAACGAGCAGCAGGCGCTTGCCGCACTCGCCAGTAATGATGTTGATACGTTGATAACCCAGCTTTCCCGGCGGCAGGATGTCGGCGGGCATTTACTGCGCACATCGGCATTACTCACAACGTGGCCGACGCTTGTGACGTCATTAAAAAACACGATGCTACCGCTGATGACGAACCATAAGGTCAGCGTCGCCTGTGTGCGGGATTGCCCTTTTCTTAACGTTATCCAGGACGCTTTTCCTGATGCTAAAATCTCATTTTATGACGACGAGTATCAGGCAATGGCGTCGGTGGTGAACGATGATAACCAATATTATATTGGTAACAATATTACCACTAGTCATTGTATCTCGCGGTATTTCTCGCAATCCCTGGTTATTACGCATTATTTTGATAAGCAGGAACAATATAATTATTTTGTGGTTAATGAAAATCAACCGCTATTAAGAAATATTCTTGATGGTTTTATTACGTCAATAAGTAATGAAATCCATATGCAGGTGATGCAGAACTGGTTAAATCGCGGTAATCTTGCTTATCTGAATGCGCCCATTCCTTTCAGTCATCAGGAAAAAGAATGGCTGAAGAATAAACATACTATCCGCATTTTGATCAACCCGGATTACCCACCCTATACGCTGGTAGATAGCAGCGGCGAGTTACGTGGTATTCTTGGCGATTTGCTGAATATTATTCATCTGCAAACGGGTCTTAATTTTGAACCTGTTTTGGCCACGTCCAGAAGTGAACAGACCAAACTCATCAGTGGTGGGCAGTGGGATATGTATCCGACGATCGCCCCGACTAACCAAAACCAGGACGATTCGGCATTGAGCGATCCGCTGATGAATGTTGCATTCGTGGTTATCACATCGCGCCAGGAAACAGCCGACTCGCTGCTGGGAAAACCGATACGTATTGCTCTGCCTGCCGGACATATTCTGGAACGTGGCCTCAAACAACAGTATCCGCAGGTGACCTGGGTGAATGCGGATACCGGTAGCGCTGCAATGGCTATGGTCAAGGAGGGCGACGTTGATGCGGCAATCGCGACCGAATTGTCGGCAAAGTTCATTACCGATCATTACTACCAGAATAATATGCACTTCTTCCGGCTTCCTGATATGCCAGGCGCATCGGTGAGTTTTGCTATTTCTTCTCATGAGCCGATGCTGAAGTCTGTCATTGATAAGGCCCTGCAAGCCATACCTCCGCGTGAAATTTTACAAATGACGGAGAAGTGGTCGAAGATTTCCAATACCCAGGTTGATATCTGGAGCCGATATAGCAAACAGTTCTATCAACTGGTGGTATTTGCGCTGGTACTTATTGCTATTAGCCTGATCTGGGGGATATCACTCTCCCGTGAAGTCCGTAAAAGAAAGCAATCGCAGCGGTTACTGGAAGAACAGTTGCATCTCAAAGAGGTTTTATCTCAAGAGCTGGAGACTGAAAAGAATAAAGCGATTGCCGCCACAAAAGCCAAAAGCCGTTTTCTGGCGAGCATGAGTCATGAGTTACGTACCCCGGTAAGCTCGATTGTTGGTTTTGTGGAATTACTCTCAAGCTCTGAGCTCAGTCCGGCACAACGCAAAGAGGCCATTGCTTTGACCGGGGCGACGGCCCAATCATTGCTGGGACTGATTGGTAAGATTCTTGACGTTGATAAGATTGAATCCGGAAAATATGAGGTTGTTCCCCAGTGGACCGATCTCTCGCAGCTTATTGAATTGCAGTGCCACTCTTTCGATGCCCTGGCGAGGCAGAAAGGTATATCGCTTGCCTGCGTCAGCCAGTTGCCAGTAAATGAGCGGGTATTTGTCGATCAGCAGGCTTTGCGGCAAATTCTCACCAATCTGCTGGGAAATGCGCTGAAGTTTACGGCGCAGGGCAGTATTCATGTTACGGCCCGACTGACTCCGGACACAGATAATCACGGCACCCTGACAATCGCCATCAGTGATACCGGTTGTGGCATTAGCGAAGAAGAGCAGGCTGGACTGTTCCATCGTTATGCTCAGGGGCGTTGCGGACGTCAACAAACGGGGTCTGGTCTGGGGTTATTTATCTGCAAAGAATTGGTAACGCTGATGGGCGGTACGCTGGAACTGAGGAGTATTCCGGCTCAGGGAACCACGTTCACGATTACGCTGCCGGTTGAAACTGCCCGACAGTCGATAGTAGCGGATGGGGATACCCCTGGCGCTGTGCTACCGCTACCGTGTCTGTCGATTCTGATCGCAGACGATAACCCAACTAATCGCCTGCTGCTTAAACGCCAGTTGAATACCATTGGCTACAGCGTGGATGAGGCCTGTGATGGCGAGGAAGCCGAAGCCAAACTGGCCAAAAAATCATACGACCTGTTGATAACCGACGTGAATATGCCGAAGAAAGACGGTTTTGATCTCGCGGCTTCACTACGTCGTCAACAACCTCATTTGCAAATATGGGGGCTGACGGCCAGTGCGCTCCCGCAGTCACGCGATCGATGTCTGCAAAACGGTATGAATTTGTGTCTGTTTAAGCCGGTGTCAATCCAGACGCTGACGCATGAACTGAGCAAAATCGACACGGGCTATGCGTCACCTTGTGCAATCCGGCATTTAAAATTCAATGTACTGACTGAAAATACCGGTGGCGATCGCGTATTAATGAACGAGATACTCGAAACATTCCGCGAAGCAACGCTGAGTGATTTACAAGCGGCTGAGAAAGCCGTTGCGCAAGATGAGCCGCAGCTGTTTTTACGGGCGCTTCATCGGTTGCATGGTTCGGCGCAAATTCTGGGTATCACCGCGCTTCAGACGCTGTGCGAACCTTTTGAGTCTATGCGACATGACGATCTTCCGCTGGCTGTACGGCAGCAGGCATTACAGAAAATTGTTGCTGTCATGCGAGAAATTGAAATTGAGATCGACAGTCTGATGAGCCATTAATCCCCCCGGATCGGGTAGCCGTAGCAGCCCGATCCGGAGAGAAATGTCTTGATTCATCACTCGTTAGTACAGAGTATTACTGGCCTGCACCCACCATTTCGCTATCAATAACAATGCCTTCTTCAGCACCTTTTAACACAAGGTTAGCCTCATAAAATTTACCCGTGGACAGCAGTTTTTGGGCGCTGGCAACGGCTTTACGCGTCTGATTCAAAGGCATCAGGTATTGGGTCTGAAGCACGCTGATCCCAGCCAGTTGCAAGGTATCCACTGCACCTTTCCAGTCACCTTTGGCCATTTTGCCATTCGCGGTTTTGATAGCAGATTCTTTTTCCGGCGTAGCAATATAGTCTTCTGATAATGCGATCGTAGCGTTAATAATTACGTACTGATCGTCAATCATCTTCGCCTTAGGCGCTGCTTTGACAAATTTCGCCCAGTCGCTGCTGTCGCCTGCCAACAGGGAAGCGGCGTCATTGGTTAATTTTTTTGCGCTGTCAGGCTGTCCGTGAAACAGAGCCAGACGAGCCAGTTGAATATCGCGCATCGCATTGGCACCTTTTACGGCGACCTGCATAATATCGGCTGCTTCTTTTTGTACATTGGCTGTGGCTGTTTGTGCCGCAGTGGTAGTAGTGGCAGATGCCATTACCGGAGCTGAGCCCATCATAGTTGCAAGCAGACCTGCAAGAATAATCTTTTTCATTACGTTCTCCTGAATAAAGTTGGTATTGTTCACCAAACGCAATAATCATATTAAATAAGTTTAAAGAGAGGAATCAGAGCCAGGATAGAATAATGAGCGCTTAATCTTACAGGTGTCAGACGTCTGACATGTGTAGGATTAAACGGATAACAACATTCCTTTCTTCTTATATACGCATCCTTATCTGAAGTCTTATTATTTCATTGTAAGTGATATGTATTGTGTGAGTATTAACTCTTTTATTAGTAGGTTACATTACGTTTACATGTAACGGAGGATGTATGTTCATTTTTAATCAGCAAGCCCTGAGAACGTTTAATGAAAAAACACTTTCTCATTATAAAAGACACGCAACAATTATGGCGGTGCTGTTGTTGGTATGTGGTATTTGCTGCTTAATCTATCCTATCGCTGCTGGCGTTTATTTAAGCTATGCGACAGGTTTTATGTTCCTGGTGTGCGGTTTTTATTCTATTTATAGCCTGTTTAGCGCTGGGAAGAAGCAGTTGAAAGCCAAATTTACCTATGCGTTTTTTGCTATCGCATGGTTACTGCTGGGGTATTGTTTCCTTGTTAACCCGGTGATTGGCATGAATTCGTTGGCTATGGTTTTTTGCTGCTTGTTTATTCTTGGCGGTATTTTTCGTGTGGCTTCCGGAGTTCAAATGTTCCGCAGTCCGGGTTATGGCTGGAACATTTTTATCGGCATTTTAGATCTGCTTATTGCTGGCGTATGGCTGAATATGGATCCCGACAAGTCTTACGTGTTTACCTCGATTTTTATTGGGGTCGAGATGATCTTCAGTTCTTTGGCTTTTATCAGTCTGCGCAGGAATACGAAGTTGGTAGCAACAGACAAACTTGCCAATAACCATTAATACTGCCTCTGGAGTGTATCGTGAATATTAAAATGATGGTTTCAGCTGTTGTTATTATGACCTCTGTTTTGGCACCGATGAGCTGTGCGTTTGCTACTCAGGCAACCGAAGCTGCGCCACAAGATATGACCTGTAAAGAGTTTGCTGATATGAGTCGGCAATACATGACGGCAATTGCCTTTGTGATCGTTAATAAAAATTCTGACTTTAAAGGCGATGATTATGTTCCGCTGCATGAGGTGGAAACTGTCGCTGTTCCGAAAATGATTAACATGTGTCATCAACACCCGGATACGAAATTAGGCGAACTGACCGTAAATCTGAAGGGGGCCGGTCTGCACTACTGATTAACCGTTTCGATAGCCTGGCTTTAGTTAGAATTGACAACCTCTGTCCCCACACCCACATTTCCCCTCACAATAAAATAACTCGCTCAGCTATCCACGAGGAAACTCGCTGGATAGCTGTGTCTGCTAACTACTGTAGGTCTGATAAGCGAAGCGCCATCCTGGGATCTTATTACCCGATCCCAGGGATAAGCACTTACAAGGGCAGGGAATCAATGTCGGGTTTTAAATCGCGCCAGCATGTTTTCGACAAGAACAAAGAAGACCGGAACAAAGTAGATCGCCAGCACGGTCGCGGCCAGCATTCCACCGATAACGCCCGTACCGACGGCGTTTTGCGCGCCAGAGCCAGCGCCGTCACTTATTGCCAGTGGGATAACCCCCAGAATGAAGGCCAATGACGTCATCAAAATAGGACGTAAACGCATTTGCGCAGCTTCCACCGCGGCTTCAAGCGGCGTTTTTCCTTCTTTTTGCATAATCTCGACAGCAAACTCGACGATCAGAATAGCGTTTTTAGCTGAAAGTCCCATGGTGGTGAGCAGGCCAACCTGAAAGTAAACATCATTGCTCAGGCCACGCAGATCGGTCGCCAGCAAAGCACCGACCACCCCAATTGGTACAACCAGCATTACGGAAAATGGTATTGACCAGCTTTCATACAATGCCGCCAGCGCCAGAAATACGACGATCAGAGAAATGCCGTACAGCATTGGTGCCTGGTGGGTGGACAGCGCCTCCTGATACGACAGCCCCGTCCAGGCATAACCGACGCCCGCGGGCAGTTTATTAATCAGTGATGCCATAAATTTCATCGCATCGCCGCTGCTTTTCCCTGCGACCGGTTGGCCGAGAATTTCCATTGCAGGCTGTCCGTTGTAGCGTTCAAGACGGGGAGAGCCGTAGGTCCATTCGGTTGATGAGTAGGCTGAAAGCGGCGTCATCGCGCCGGAGGCGTTACGTACATACCAGTGGTTGATATTGTCCGGCAACATACGGAACGGCGTATCGGCCTGGACATACACTTTTTTAACACGCCCCTGGTTAAGGAAATCATTGACGTAGCGGCTACCAAACGCCGTAGAGATGGTCTGGTTGATATCCGACAATGCCACACCCATCGCCTCTGCTTTTGTCGCGTTGACGTGAATGCGAAACATCGGCGTATCTTCCAGCCCATTTGGGCGCACCCCGTTAACTTCATCGGGTGACTGGCTGGCCAAAGCCAGGAGCTGGTTGCGGGCCTGCATCATCTTTTCATGCCCAAGGTTACCGTTATCCAGCAATTCCATATCAAAACCTGAAGCGGTACCCAATTCGGCGACTGCGGGTAAATTGAACGGATAAACGACGGCATTATTAATGGTGCTTAAGGCCATCATTGCCCGTCGAATGATGGCGGTAACCGAGTTTTCTTCGCCAACGCGTTCTGACCACGGTTTCAGGCTGATAAATGCCAGACCGTTATTTTGCCCCTGTCCGCTGAAGCCAAATCCGCCAACGGTAAAAACAGACGCAACATTTTTCTGTTCTTTTGTCAGATAGTAATCCGTTATTTCCCCAAGCACTTTGCTGGTATTTACCATCGTTGAACCGGAAGGTAATTGTGCCGTGGTCATGAACACGCCCTGATCTTCTTCAGGCAAAAAGGAGGTGGGAGTACGGAGAAACAGCACCATCATGCCAGCGCCAATCACTAAATAGACTACCATATAGCGGCCGGTGCAACGTAATAGCCTACGGGTGCTGTCAGTGTAGTGATGGGTGCATTTCTCCATGAAGTGATTGAAACGGGTAAACAGAAAATGGGTGTTTTCTTTTTCTCCCTCGTGGGATTTCAACAGCATAGCGCAGAGTGCGGGCGTCAGGCTCATCGCCACAAATACCGACAGCAGCATGGAGGAAATTAAGGTGATGGAAAACTGACGGAAAATTTCACCCGTAGCCCCGCTCATAAATGCCATTGGCATAAACACGGCGGATAAAACGACGGCAATACCAACCAGCGCTCTCTGGAGCTGCCCCATCGCTTTATGCGTCGCCGCTTTGGGTGACAAATGCTCTTCGGCAATAATACGTTCTACGTTCTCAACCACCACGATGGCATCATCAACTAGCAGTCCTATTGCCAGCACCATGCCAAACATCGTGAGCGTATTGATCGAAAAATCGGCGACGTCGAGTATCGCAAAGGTTCCGAGAATAACAACCGGAACCGCGATAGTGGGGATAAGCGTCGCGCGAAAACTTTGCAAAAACAGGTACATGACGAGGAATACCAGGATGATTGCCTCGATCAATGTATGAAACACACCCTGAATTGAAATCTCGATAAAGGGGGTAGTGTCATAGGGATAAACGGTTTTCATGCTGGCCGGAAACCAGGCTGATAACCTGTTCAGCTCTTGTTTAACGGCCTGGGATGTTTCAAGGGCATTGGCGCCAGCGGCAAGTTTAATTGCAATCCCGGCGGCGGGTTTTCCGTTGTAACGTGCCACCGTGGCATAATTTTCCGCACCCAGCTCAATACGAGCGACATCCCGCAGCAGAACCTGGGAGCCATCCTGCTGAACCTTAAGGAAGATCTTGCCAAATTCATCGGTAGTTTGCAGGCGTGTCTGAACAATGATCGACGCATTTAACTGCTGGTCGGCTGATTGCGGCATTCCTCCCAGCTGTCCGCCCGATATCTGGTTATTCTGTACTTTGAGCTGGGTAATAACGTCCTGCGGCGTAAGGTTATATTTGTCGAGCTTTTGCGGATCCAGCCAGATACGCATGGCGTATTGCGAACCGAATAACTGTACGCTCCCGACCCCGGGGGTGCGGCTCAGTGGGTCTTTAATATTCGACGCCACATAGTCAGCAATATCATATTGGCTCAGACTGTTATTATCAGAGATAAAACCCGCAACCATTAAGATATTGCTGCTGGATTTATCAACGCTGATCCCTTGCTGCTGGACTTCTTGTGGCAAGGAAGGCATCGCCAGCTGTAGCTTATTCTGTACCTGAACCTGCGCTATATCAGGTGAGGTCCCCGTTTTAAAGGTCAGGATAATCGACGCATTACCGGCCGCATCGCTGGTGGATGACATATACATCAGGCCATCAAGCCCGTTCATATTCTGTTCAATCACCTGAGTCACCGAGTCTTCAACGGTCTTGGCGTCTGCACCGGGGTAGGCTGCGCTAATGGTAATGGTGGGGGGAGCAATTTGCGGATATTGCGCGATGGGCAAGTTCATTATCGCGATACCGCCGGTAAACATCATGATAATAGCGAGCACCCAGGCGAAAACCGGGCGCTCAATAAAAAAGTTAGCCATGAAGAAAGTGTCCTTAATACCTGAAATATTACTGTTCAGTTACCGTGTCAGGTGTGTTTGGTTTTGCAGCGAGGATTCTGGCTTTGATTCCCGGACGGATTCTTTGTAATCCGGACACAATGACCCGATCGCCGGGATGTAATCCTGTCGTCACCAACCATTGATTGCCTACAGCCTTCACCGCATTTATTTCGCGTAGTTGCACCACGTTTTCTTGATCGAGGATTAACGCAGTGGCCTTTCCCTGCGCGTTATGCGTAATCCCTTGCTGTGGGACCATTAAAACATTTTGTTGGTTGCCCTCATCCAGCAATGCAGTGACGTACATTCCGGGTAAAATTTCACCCTGCGGATTGGGGAATACGGCGCGCAAGGTCACGGAACCGGTAGTCTCATCGACGGCAGGATCGGAAAACTCAAGCGTGCCGGTATAGCGATAGGGCTTGCCATTTTCCAGCATCAGTTCAACCGGAATTTTGCCCTTTTGCTGGGCAATCTTCCCACTGGCTTTTTCTTCTTTTAGGCGTAAGAAGTCTTGTACTGACTGCGTTAAATCAACATAAATCGGATCCAGTCTTTGCACGGTAACCAGCGCGTTTCCCTGATTCGCGGTGACCAGCGCGCCCACGGTTACGGAGGATTTACCGCTGATACCCTCAATCGGCGAGGTGACATTGGCGTAACGAAGGTTGATGGTGGCCTGCTCAAGATCCGCTTTGGCGACGGCGACATTGGCCTCTGCTTCATTAAGCTGTGAGCGCGTCGTGTCGTAGTCCTGGCGGCTGACGTAATTGGATTTTATTAATGCTGACTGCCGATTTAATGTCAGTCGCACATTATTGGCCGTCGCCTGCGCCTTTGCCAGTGCGCCTCTGGCTGCATCCAGCCTGGCCTGCAACGGGGCGGGATCAATTTGATACAGTGACTCTCCTTTGCTGACTTTGTCACCTTCAATAAAATTACGTTTAATGATGATCCCACCAACCTGAGGGCGGATTTCGGCGATCTCAAATGAAACCGCGCGGCCAGGAAGTTCGCTTTTAATATTCACCGAGGAAGGCGCTAAGGTCACAACGCCGACCTCGGGCTCCATGGAGGGGGTTTTTACTGCAGGTTTATTATCGCAGGCGGTAATAATGACGCTGCTAAAAAATAGTGGTATCAACAGTAAGCATTTTCTGTTCATAGTAATCCCTGAAGAATTCGTAAGCACAAATGTTTTTTTATGGCATGCAGGGTGGGGGAGTTATCGGTAAATAACAGAAGATGGTCAGGCATGAGAAGAGTAACGCCCATTTCCGCGCTAAAAGTTAGCGGTTAAAATTATATGTAACAGAAACAATGAATATTTAGCGAAGGATCGCATGGAGCACGATGACGAAATAAGCAAAACGCGGAGTGATTAGAAAGCGTGTTGGCAAACACTCGGCTCCGGAGTCTATTCACGTCATCGTACTACAGAGATTATTTCACTAGCTCTGGAGTAACCTCGGTTACGGTATTTGCGGAGTAGGGCATTCCCCACATCGGTCCTGGCCAGAATGCGCCATAACCGTAATCCCACATATTATAGGTGGTGTTGACGGACTCAGTTAAATGCCAAACCTGAATACCTTGTAAATCAACTTTAACAAAATTGTACGGGATTTTGTTGATGAATCCTTGTTCACCCCCTTGAATTGTCCCTAAAATAGTCACGAAGTGGTTTCTGTAGTTTACCGGGTCGAGAAAACCTTTCTGTTGGGCAATAATACGGCCCTGATAGCTGGCGTCTATTTGTGGTTTAGCGTCGTTGTTCAGCGGCAGAACGGCGATTTCCAGTAACGTATCCGTTTTGGTGTTAATTACATTGATGACTTTACCCCCAAATCGGGCCTGCTGGCCTGTATATAACCCCGGTTGGTTATGCACGGAGATAAAGTTTTTTTGTATATCTGGTTGATTATTACCTTTGATATTTTCAGGAATTGAAGCACATGATGCCAGAGTGAAAGCAAGGGCAATAATCAGCAACCCTTTTGTTTTTTCATTTTACTTTCCTGCTAAAAAAAGACAGGTCTATAGTAAACCTTTACTCATTATTGTCAGCAGGCGCGAGGCTGATTATCTAAAATTAATATAATTGTAGCTTATGGTAATAACAGACAGTATTTTAACGGGGCGCTGGATGAGTGTATGACAGTCTACAACCGTGATGGTGATGGCGCCACAAGGTTATCATCCGGTGACGATCATGGCATCATGTTGGGTCCGTTTGAACGCTGTCATCATCACGTTCTGCGGATTTAAGTCAGGAACGTGTCAACGCTGTGCAGGACGGATCATGCTAATAGTAAAAAGCCGCTTTCGCGGCTTTTTACTATTGAATGGCTGGAGGATTATTCGCTGATTTTTTTCTCAACGGAGGCTGCACCTTCTTTGGTCTTATTCCAGCCTTTCTCTGCACCTTCTTTTGTTGCATTCCAGCCTTTTTCTGTACCTTCTTTGGTATCATTCCAGGCTTTTTGTGAACCTTCACTCACCTTGCTGCTCAGGTGATCTTGCTTACCTTCAGCAGCATGTTTTGCTTTTAATTTTTGCTCTTCGCCCTGATTCTGCGCCTGATGCAGTTTTTCTTTTGCAGTATTCGCGTTTTCGTGCGCGGCGGCTACATCATTATCGGTTGCGTGTGTTGTTGCGGCAATAACAGGAGAAGCCAGCAGAATGGCAGATAATGCGATAATTGTCTTTTTCATAATATCCTCGCTTAGCGTTATAAGTTATTAGCGTAATGAAGCATGGCATACAAACGAAGCGCTGACTTTAGGAAAAAACTGTAAGTGCTGATAACGTTATTTATCCATTTAGTGGAGCTGTGAGCAATTAATACGGTTATTTTTGTTGCGGGTTTTGTTTTTTTGCGCGAAAGGAAAGGTGCAAAAAGCGTAGTGATAATGTTGATATGAAAAGTGTTATCTGTTTGATTTTTATGTGATTGATTGGGGCTTTATAGGCTTGTCGTTCGTTTCCGGAGGTGAGCGTTTCTATCAAATAATTCACTCTCTTGATTTTTCCGGCCTGTAGACCATGCTTATTTAATACGGGCATAAACAATAACGTCGTTTATCGCAAAAGTGATACCGATAGAGGGCTTTTGGTATGTCCAATGATGTGCCTTTAACAATAAGAGAGCACCATGCTTGAACTCCGTCCTAATTGCGAATGCTGTGATAAAGATCTGCCACCTGAATCAAAAGGGGCCTACATCTGTTCATTCGAATGCACATTTTGCGTAGATTGCGTGACCCAACGACTTAATGGCCAGTGCCCGAACTGCGGTGGGGAGCTGGTGCGACGTCCAATACGCCCCGAAGCATCCCTCCTGCGACACCCTGTATCCACTCAGCGTTACTATAAACAGTAGAGATGTAAACTATGTTCGCTCATTGCTTGTCACGGCCCATGATTCTGTTGGTCGTCAGCTTAGCGCCAGAAGCGGACTTTGGTTGAAATCAGACTGCAAAGATTCTTTCCCTTTTTTAATTTACTAAACGTGCTGCCCTGCTTGCAAAGGATCAACGACTGATCAAAAATGAATGAACGTTCATTCATTTTGTGGGTAATTACTTCACGCAAATCATTTCGTTTATAAATAGGCACAGGCAAATTATGACCAGTAAAACGCTCAGACTTTTATTCCCTCAATGGCAAGGTGGCAATAATCCAGCCTATCATCTTGGCTCGCTTCTTCTCTCGTATCTTTCCCCCGAATCAGATGGCCCTTTTGAGTCTGTTCCGGTTGATGAGCCCACAACGGAGCCACAGGCCGAAGTGGACGGCATCACAGCCAAACCTCAAATTATCAGTCAGCTTACCGATGCAGGCGCTCTGATTAAGAAATATGATCCTGATTCAATTGTCGTTTTTGGTGGCGATTGCCTGGTATCACTGGCTCCTTTTGCCCATCTGCTCAATAAATACGGTGATAAACTGGGGGTGCTCTGGATTGACTCTCATCCTGATGTGCAGACTTCCAAACAATATCCAAACGCCCATGCCCATGTTCTTGGAGCGCTAATTGGGACAGGTGATAAAGATTTAGTTGCTCATGTATCCACCAGACTCAACCCTTCAAAAATAATGATTGCAGGTATCCACGATCCACTGCCTTATGAAGCTGAGTATCTGGCTAGTCATCGCATTGAGACAATAGGTCCTGAAAAGGTTAAAAACGACGCGAAAGATGTCGCGGAATGGGTAGAGAGAGAAAATATTGAACATCTGGCAATACACATTGATCTGGACGTTCTCGATCCGTCACTTTTCCGTTCGGTTCTTTTCGCCAGGCCTGGCAGAGGAGAACATGACTTTGGTGATGTCGCCGAAGGTAAACTATCTATTGCAGATGTTCTAAATCTGGTAGATCAGGCAACCTCAAAAGCGGAACCTGTCGGCCTTACACTTGCTGAACATTTACCCTGGGATATGCTGAATCTGAAGAACATGCTCAATGCATTGCCGCTTATGAAGTAATGTCTGATTCTGGGGTCAGAGTTCAATACTGGCTCCAGGATAAAAAGCGCGCTAAAGTCTGGGCCCTGGATTAAACATAATAGTCAACATGTTAAAGAAAACCGAAACCTACCATAAGCTGATTACCGCTGCCGCTACCTGTTTTGCAGAAAAAGGCTTTAGTGCGACAAGCGTGCGTGAAATTTCTAACCGGGCAGGGATCAGCCAGGGAGCGATGTACACGTATTTCAAAAGCAAGGATGACCTCATCAAGGCAATCGTTCTTGAAGAGCAGAATTCAGCGTTGACCGCTCACAATGCTCCGTCTAACGGTACTTATTTCGAGCGCCTTTGCGCGCAGGTTACATCGTGCATAAGCGATGTAGGTTACCCAGTTACGCATCAACTGTGGGTTGAAATCATGGCGGAGTCTGCGCGGAACCCTGAATTGCAGAAAACGTATATATCCAGTGATACCATCATGCGGCAAAGTATTGCGGGAATTATCGTAGACGGAATTGCAGCGGGAGAGTTTCGTCGGGACATTAGCCTTGAGGAAGTCACGATTATTCTTTTTGCCTTTATTGACGGTTTAATCGCGCGTAAGGCTATAAACGCATCCTTCTCTTTCAGCCGCGACCTGCCTATGTTTTTTGAGTTGATGGCAAAATTATTGAAATAATACTAACAGCGTTAGTTAACGCGCTTGCCAGGGAATCGCAAATGTCCGCTTCTCGCTCATAGCGGACCTTCAGCTCAGGTAACTTGTCCACTTTGTGTCAGAAGTGGACATCTAAGCCGTTTCAGAGAGTTAAGTGCAGGGGGAACCTTCGAGTATGTTAATTATCAAATCGAGTGGGAAGATGATTTCATCAGTTTGTCTGAGCTCTTCTAAGCTCCACCAGTAGTGCTCGCGAATGACTTCTTTTTCGTTGTTACTCCAACCTGAGCGGTCAATATCTGATTTATCTGCAGTAATAATAAAGAAACGTTCTTCAGCAAGAACGTTCTCACCACCTGGCAACATCATAGGAAAGGTTCTGGAGGCTATTTGTGATCCCGCCGTTTTTCTTGCCAGGCCCGTTTCTTCAAATAATTCACGTAACGCCGCCTGCTCAAAAGATTCGTTGTGCTCAACTCCTCCCCCTGGCGTTGCCCAGTAAGTTTTTCCATCCAGAGCATCATCTTTATGGCAGAACCTAAAGAGCAGAACGTGATTTTCAGGTGAAAGGACTATCAATCGAGAGGATGGACGAGTACGCATTTATTCCCTCTTAAATAAAATTTAAACCCTCATTGCGGATTTTCATACAAACATAAATTGCAGTCTGCAAGCGCGCGCATAGAGAATGTATTTTCATGCCACGATGGCCGATTCAGGCAGGGGGATTCACCATTACGCGTAGTTGCTGTTTTATCAGCACACTATCCTGGAAAGGATAAAATCCACACGCTCCTCAACAGAAACGCATGGCAAGTCAATCAACTGATAGTCATACATACGGTATGTTTGCACCATTGCGTGATAGGTCGCGACGGCGACATCGAAAGATTGCTTGCGCTCGGTATCCTGTACATATATGTCACGCCAGGGGGGGGCTATAAATACTGTTCGGTTATAGCGAAATCTCTCGATGGCGTTTTCCAAATGCTTCGGTATGGTAAGCTCTGAAAGACGTAAATAACCTACAACATCAGGAACACCGCGGTCGAAGAAGCAGGGTCTTGTTTGCCCTTCTGCTTCGTGCCATGAACGCATTTCCCAGGATAGCATGAGCTCTGCGAACGCAGTTTGATTGGCCCATGGCAATGCATCACCGCCGATGTTAACCTGGTCTTGTATAACACCTCGTCCAGCTTCTTTAGAACACCAAAAACCTCTTTTTTTTATGGTATCAATTATCGTGCTTTTGCCTGACCCAGGGCCACCTGTAAGAATGATACGATGTTGAAAAGATGAAGACATTGAACCCTCCTGAACATTTATAGACGCGATGAAGTAGCAATTCTTATGGCGTATTTTCCCGTGTCGGCAGATTACTTGTTGATGGTTTGACTAACTACATTTTATCCTGGCTTGCATATCCGCTACTCGTTCTGACAGGACGTTCTAAAACTGTGCTAGCAATACGACTGAAAGGTGGGCTGGATTTCACCATTCGATGGAATCTGAGGACGTTGCCAATGCAGACGATCAAACGTTCCCCCAGCTAAACGCTGCACTTCGCTCTCTGGTCTTCCCCACCAATCGTGGGCATGCGGCTAAGTGAGCGTCTTCAAAGGACATGACTGTTCCTGCAAAAAATATCTGGCCTGAATATAAACTACTCGATATTCTGAAATGCTTTGTATTTTTTGTGAACAGGAAAAAGTATGCTGAGTACATTACCCGATTTACACAGAAGTTTTGCAGAGCAACTCAAGCTTAAATTTCAGTCGGATTCGCGAATCCATTCCCTTCTTGCTGGTGGCTCGATTGTTCACGGCGGATTTGATAAATACTCCGATCTCGATTTTGTCGTTGTCGTTGATTCTCTCCACTATGACGAAATCATGGCGCAGCGTAGGGAACTTGCCGGAACATTAGGCCATCTGCTGCATGCTTTCACCGGGGAACATGTCGGAGAGCCTCGTCTGCTTATATGCCTGTATGGCCCTGAACTCCTTCATGTCGATCTGAAATTCGTCACCCTGGATATGCTCACTCAACGCGTTGAGGAGCCAGCGGTGTTATTTACCCGTGATAACACTGCTCTGGAGCGACAACTGGCAAAGTTTAGCGCTCACTGGCCAAACATGACGCCGGAGTGGTTTGAGTCCCGCGCCTGGATCTGGCTTCATTATGCGGTGGTTAAACTGGGAAGGGGCGAACTTTTTGAAGCGATGGGTATGTTGGCATTCTTCCGCGAGCAGGTGCTGGGACCTATGCTGTACCGTCGTGCAAATTTACCGCAACGTGGGGTTCGCCGCATTGAATTCCTCAGCATTGATCCTGATGGCCTGCTGACTTCTACGCTGTCCACGCACGATTGTGACTCCGTCAGCATGGCCATCAAAATGGCCGCTGATGCTTATATCAATCTGCGAGCTGATGCTTTGCCTGACAATATTGCAGACGATGCGGCACGACAGGCGGTTCTTGCCATGCTGAAAGAGTACTCTGACTAAGTCCCTTCTTATCGCTAACATCTGGGATGCCGCCAGCAATGCAGCCGAAAAACTTCTGCTCTGTATTAGTGCCTTGAGTTTGTAATCTAAGACGTTTTTCGCAAGTAAAGGTCAGTATATCGTTCAAAACTGACCATGGTTTCTTTTTCTCGGGGCTTAGCTTTAAGGATCTCGTTGTTAGTGAGGGGCATGTGATACGCGCCATGTCTGGATTCTTTCCATAGTTGGTATACGTTTAATGGATCACAATATAACGTGTACCAATTTTCTCTGGATTTAGCCGGATGTCCTCGGACAATAACAGACACAAAAAAGCCCGCAGGGCTTGCGCCGTGCGGGCTCTTAGGACTTCATTGGACGTATCCGGATCATGATTTGGTGCTGGCGTCCTTGTAATTGGTGGTGGAGGTGGTTGAGTTTGTTGGGGATTTTGATTTTTTGCGCGAAGGGGAAGGCGCAAAAAGAGTGGCGATGATGTTGATATGGAAGGGATTTTTATAACTTAATGATTTATAAGATTATTGTTGGTTTCTGAAATATGGCATGTTTATTTCTGTGGTCAACATAAGCAAAAGTTAAAATTTCAATCCCACTGTCGATAAGTTCGAATGAACCTGAAAAGGTTCCCTGGCGTACCTTTCACACTCTCGCTATTGATAACTGCCGTCATAGCTGAGTCGGAAAAGATTACCAGATTGTTCACATAAACATCTGCATCTGTTCGTTTTTTAGCTGGTTTACTTTTTCGCGTAACTTGATTTTTTCATCAGCTTTTTCCAAAGCGGCTGATGTCATGCAATCAAGGAGAGCATCCAAATCTTCGGGCGTTTTGATAATAAAAAATTTTTTGGCTTTATTCACAAAGACAACCGAATATTTTTTACGCTTCAGTAATTCGATAACATTGCTCAAAGTGCCTGTACTTTTCGCATCCCAAACCATTAAGCCATAATCTGCCTCTTCAGCCATTTTGAGGTCTTTGGCAGTGAAAAACGCACGGGATCCTGAGGCATGATTTGTATCTACAACATGTACAGGCCATGAACCAAGATTGTTGCGTGGTTTTTCGGAACTGCTGAATACGGTGGCTTGTCTGCACCCCAGGTCTACCAACACTCGTTGCACAGATGAGTCGACACCATTGGCATCACCAACAACTATCTGAAATTGTGAGTTAACAATTTTTTTCAAGCGATCCACGATAAGCGTGTCGAGGTTTTTGATGGTTATCGAGCCTGCAACAAATACCGTAGTCATCGTTATCTCCAGGTCAAAGCTGCTACATATATGTTTCTTACTTTAGCATACCCGTTTAGAACAGCACATGCAGCCTCCATGGAGGCCCCTGTATGATACAGATCGTCTATAACAAGTACGTTCCAGCATCCTTGATTGCTAATGATATCTTGTACCGAGAACGAATCGCCTATTGCTTCGATCTTTTCGGCCTTTGAACTTAAGTTTTTTAACGAGGCCCCTCCAGGAGCTTTCCGTAGTAAGCCATCAAAACAGGGTTTATCAACTAATCTTGCCAATTCCTGAGCAATCTCTGTCACAGGTTGTCGATCTCTTGGATTTGATGCTGGCATGGGCACGATAAAGCCGATGTTGTCGAAGTTGGGGTAGGCGTTATCAGCCAGGCATTGGGCCAGAGGAGTGACTTGCGACCAATCATTCCGATATTTCAACTGGAAAAGTGCTTCACCGACTTCCGTTCGTTCTGTTTCGAATCGCATATGTCCCCATTCGTCTTCTCCGATTGGAATGCTGCGAATGCTGTGCTTATCCATTGCAAAACCTAGCTGCCAATTACCATCAATTTGTTTCAGGTTGACATCCATTAGTTAATCCTTGCTGTGTAAAAAATATAAAGATTACACCTGGTTGAACTTCTTGAAAGTTAAAGGGGAGTTTTTTGCGATTGAACTCTAAGTATCACATCATCGATGGCTATTGAAATAGTAGAAGGTCAAGTTCTGGCGAGGGGAAATATACTGTATAGCGCGAAGATTACTGGCATCAGTGGCGGGTATTCGATGAAGCATTATTCGAGCCAACGTTTGTTAAGGTCAGGTCGTTCGGATGTATTTATGCACTATGTCCGTACACCTGCTCGATATACCTCCCGCGACCATCCCCATGCCCCAGATCCGTTGATGTCACCGCCAGCGCCTCTTTGTGGCTCAGTCCCTGCTCCTCGTAATAGCGGATCGCGTCCTGCGCCCAGGCGTAGCGAAGGGAGTGGGGAGAGTATTCGCCCGTCAGCCCGGCATCGCGAAGATGGTTGTGCCAGTAATCCATTGCGGATTTCAGATCCGGTTTGTCAATCAGATGCCCGTCACGCTCCCCGGCAATATTCAACGCCTCTTTCACCGCCTGGCGAACCGCTTCCCTGTCTATCACCTGTGTCATGCGCGGTCGTCCGCCTTTGGTGCCAAAGATCACCGACAGACGTTCAGCCCCTTTTTCCAGCTGTTTATCCCAGGTTTTCAGCGACTGGCAGCACTGTACCGCTTCCTGACCACGCAGGCCCATCACCCGCGCCAGTTGCAGGCTGGCCGCGAGACCTGCGTCGGTTTGCTGTATCCGCTCCAGCACCTGATGGTAAAGTGCATCCTGAATGGCCCGGTGCGTCCCGTCACGGCTGGCACCACTGATACCGAGCGACTGGTTGCTGATTAATTCTGACTGGCAGAGGTGTGTGCGTCCGGCTTCAGCCAGAATGGAACGCACCATCGCCATCTCATTCTGTAGCGTTCGCAGAGAAATACCCTGCGCCAGCCGTTCATTAATATATCCTGCAATGTGTCTGGCTTTGAGTTGGCTGGTGCTGGTTACCTGAATATTTTGCGCCAGCAGATGACGGGCAAAACGCTGCGCCATCTGTTCGCGGTCGTGGACGGTTTTGTGGCTGCCACCTGCGCGGTGCGCCAGTTTTTTCATATCCTGTGCCAGTCGCGACATACTGACTCCTCCGCCTGATGCGGTAGCAATATTTTCCGGCGCGTGGTGGATACTGTCGCAGTAAAAACTGCGCCATGCTGAACAATACCGGTGCGCCGGAAGGCGAGAGTTGAGGTATGGTGGGGTACGGTACTGCACGGTGTGCAGGCCGCCTGCGTTAGCAGGGATGCCCCCGGATCGTCGTGATCCGCCTCCGGTACTGTTCATTCCTCCTTTTTATCTTTTTGACACAGAAATGATGGCGTCAGAGGGTAAATACAACGATAAGCCTGATAAGACAGCGGCTGGCGCAGCGGTGTGCGTCGGCGTCACTTTGTTTTGCTTCGCCTCCAAAGTGACGCGCCGCCGTTTCAGGCAACCTGTTGACTGGCGCAGAGATACGCTCCGTCTAAAGACGTGGTACCAACCTGCCTCTTGCTGGCACAGGCTATAGCAGCAACAACGACCGGACTGCGTCAAAGACGCCCCCGCCGTATTGTCCGGCTTGCGGGGTTAAGGGCTTGACCAACCTGACATAGCAGTCAGGCACAGTCCTCTAAGGTCATGGCTGTCTCGGGTGCAGTCCCAGGACTGCGGCAGTTACCGTAAAAATAGCACTGTGGATGCCGTGGTCAAGCAGTGTTTTATTCATAATGCATTGATAAAAAACAACAATGGTCGTTATGTGGCAATGTGGACCTTTATGAATCGT
The DNA here is from genome assembly GCF_018919505.1 of Citrobacter sp. S55_ASV_140. NCBI lineage: Bacteria > Pseudomonadati > Pseudomonadota > Gammaproteobacteria > Enterobacterales > Enterobacteriaceae > Citrobacter > Citrobacter sp. S55_ASV_140. The sequence continues at coordinate 20,676 of NZ_JAHLQZ010000013.1, read as the reverse complement.
TAACAGTATTTTTTAGTATATGACCATGTTTAAAAATACGTGTAAGCTGAACGTACAGGAAAGCAAAGAGAGGTCCTGACATGAAACAACGTACTACTCAGAGTGTCACCGTTACGCTGGAACGCGATTTGATCGCCGCCGCACGTGCTGCTGGGGTGAATATGAGCCAGACTCTGGCCGCAGCCCTTGATTCCGAACTGAAAAAGCACGCAGCTACTCGCTGGAAAGAAGACAATCGGGAAGGGCTGGAAGCGCTTAACCGTTTCCATGATGAGCATGGGCACTTCAGTGATGACTACAGGACGTTCTAAATCATGCAATTCACCATTTATCGCAACCCCGGAAGAAGCACGCTATACCCGCTACTCATAGATGTGACAAGCGATATTATTGGCGCATTGAATACGCGCATTGTGATCCCACTGTTACCTGTAGAGCGTTATCCAAATCCTGAGGTACGCCCGGCACGATTAAATCCCGTACTGGAACTCATTGATGGTAAGCAGTACGCCTTAATGACGCATGAACTGGCGAGCATCCCGTTAAAGGCCCTGGGCGCTGAGTTTTGTGATGGCAGTGTGTATCGCCAGACTGTAAAGGCAGCTCTGGATTTCATTCTGGATGGTATCTGAGAGAATTATCAGTACAGATGACAAAATTTTCTGTTAACCGCCATGGCGCAGTTTCCTCCCTTACCCTTAAAGGCCTTTAAAGGCCCTTTAGCGAGCTTTTGCGGGCGTAGCATTACTCGAGCCAAAGTTGGCTGAAATCTGAGTCTATTTCCTGGAGTGCTAAAAATCCCCCCTGCGATTGCAGGAGGGATTGAATCAGCATTCTATGAGCGCAGGCGCTTACCGGTCTGGGCATCAAACAAGAATATTTTTGCTGCATCTACATTGAGAAAGACCTTCTGACCCACGTTGATATCCAGCTTTTCATGGGACACCACGATCAGCTCCTGGTCGTCGATACGCACCCGGATCTCCTGTCCTTCCCCGGTCATCTCTATTAACACGATTTCCGCAGGCATTCCTGAATCGCTGATCCGGATATAGTGCGGCCGGGTAGCGCAGATGATTTCCATCCCTTCGATATGAGAACTGAGGGGGCAGGGGAAACGATAGCCATTGTGCAGCACAATCTCGCCGCGCTGAATCACGCCTTTGAGGGTGTTAATTTCCGGCGTGCCGATAAAGCCTGCAACAAACAGATTATCCGGGTCACGGTATAGTTCTTCCGGGGTGCCGACCTGCTCAATATGACCGGCATTCAGCACCACAATCCTGTCCGCCATGGTCATTGCTTCCGTCTGATCGTGCGTCACGTAGATGGTGGTGCGCCCCATCCGCTGGTGGATCTTACGGATTTCGCCGCGCATTTTATGGCGCAGTTTGGCGTCCAGGTTAGAGAGGGGTTCATCAAATAAAAAGGCTTTCGGGTCACGCACCAGCGCGCGTCCCATCGCCACGCGCTGACGCTGGCCGCCGGAGAGATCCCGCGGGAGGCGATCGAGCAAATGTGTCAGGCCGAGGATTTCCGCGGCCTCTTCCACGCGCGCCATCCGCTCCGTTTTTGAGACGCTGGCAAGCTTCAGGGCAAAGCTCATGTTGTCCCGCACCTTCATGTGCGGGTAGAGCGCATAGCTCTGGAACACCATGGCGATATCGCGTTTTTTGGCAGGCAGCGTGTTGACCACCTCGCCGTGCATCAGCAGTTCGCCGGAGGTGATGTCTTCCAGCCCTGCAATCATGCGCAGCAGCGTGGATTTCCCGCAGCCGGATGGGCCGACCAGCACAATAAATTCGCCTTCATGAATACTCAGCGAGATCCCTTTAATGATGCTGACGTTACCGTAGGATTTGCCGAGATTGTTTAAAACGATTTGGCTCATGTTACTCTCCTCGCCCGGCGGCGTGGCCTGGCTGCAATAATGGCATGACGTTCTGGCGGTACAGTGCCGCCGCAGCGAGATCCTGCTGGATGATGTGTTGTGCTGATTCGCTGAAGCGCAGCGCGGCCGTGCGCAGATCCAGGCGGTTGGCGCTATCGATACCCGTTAACACCTCAGGTTCGATAATGGCTTCGCCGTGCAGCGCACCTAAAATCGCGCCGCTCATTACCCCGATAGAATCGGTATCACGGCCTGAATTGATGGAGTCCTCCACCGCGCCGCGAAACTCGCCTTCGCGCAGCAGGCAGAAGGCCAGCGCCATCGGCAGCTCTTCAATCGACATCAGACGTGAGGGCTGATAGGCCATGGTCGGAACGCCCGCTTTTTCCGGGCCGTGCATCAGGTCATCCCCCATCGGCGAGAAGGGCAAAAGCGCCTCGTGCAGGGCGTCAACGACCTGCTGATAATCCCATGTGCTGCCACGGTAGCGACGCGCGACGTCAAGCGTTGCCGCGATCGCCAGGCGGGTGCCGTCTTTCGCCAGTTTCAATGCGATGCTGGTGATGGCCTCAATGGTGATGCCTGGAATAAATGCCGCAGCCACGCAGGCGGCGAAGACGCCCGCAGCCTCCAGACCGTAGCTCTGCTGATGCCCCTGGGTGAAGTTAATGGCTTCCTGGTACGCCGCCTCAGGATTGCAGGCATTGATGGCTCCGATGGGGGCGGCATACATCGCTGCGCCACAGTTCACCATATTGCCGACGCCGCCCTGACGCGGGTCGCAGGCGGCCAGTTGCAGACGATGGAAGATCCATTTTTCTGGATAAAACAGGCGCTCAATAACCAGTGCTTCCCGGTCCAGTTCCGGCACCCAGCGCGGTTCCCAGGCAATCTTACGCACAAATGACTCCCCCATATCCCACGCATCGACATGGCGGCCCAGCTCGTTGTAAATCTCCATCAGGCATAGCGTCATCAGCGTATCGTCGGTGATGATACCGTTGCCGCGCACGCGGTTGTTGCGCCGTGCAGACGGTTCGTCCATCCGGTGCCAGCGCTGGTGGATGGAGGTGACGCGGCCATATTTCTCCACGATTTGCCGGGCAGAGAGTTTTTCAACCGGTCCGCCTAAGGCATCGCCGAACGCAACGCCATACAACATGCCCAGAATGCGGGAAGCGAACGATAAATCAGCGGTTTGAGTCACAGTCATTTTAGTTTTTCCTCTGCATATTCGGTCATGGCGTTTCCACCTGCGGCTTTCCAGGCGCTGACGTACTCATCCCACTGGTCAAACGACGCTTTGCCAGAGACAAACTGGTACGCCCATTGGTTATAAATACTGCTGGTTGAGTCGATGGCGGCAGCAAACGACGCCGGGAAGATAAAGGCATTATCCGCCGTAAAATAACGTTGCGAATTGTCGATATAGCGCAGCATCGCGGGCGTACGCCATTCCACAGGCGGCTTCCAGTTGGCGGCCTGGATAAACCGGGGATACCAGGCGTTAATTTTCGGCGTCACTTTAATCGTGTTGCCCTCACGAACGTAGTGCGTGTTTTCGAAGCCCATCTGCTCCATCATTTGCCCTTCAGGGCTTGCCAGAAAGTCGAGCAGAATCATCACTTCCTTTTTATGTTTCGAGAGCGAGGACATCGCAAAACCGCGCGTTTCCATGGAGACGTCTACCGCCGCCAGCCCTTTTCCTGCCGGGCCTTCGGGTGGGTCGAGCAGCGTGAGGGTGGCGTCAGGATGTATTTGGCGCATCTTTTCCTGGTACACGCCGACGTTGCCCGGTGAAGAGACGGACACGACGCCAACCTTGCCGGTATAAAACTCATCCTCTTTTAGCTCCCAGTTGGTGGTGATGTACTGGGAGGAGAGCAATCCTTTCTGATACAGCGAATGGTAGAATTCGAGCTTGTTCCGCTCCTGCGGGCTTATCTGTGCGTTAATCAGCTTGCCCTGGTCGTCCTTCAGCCAAGTGGCGTGAATGCCAAACGCCGGGTTCATAAAACCATCGAGATCGCGCAGATCTTTCTCGGAGGTGATCCCCCAGCTATTCGCTTTACCGTCACCGTTGTAGTCGCCGGAGTGGATCGCATTGAACAGCGTGACGTACTCTTCCAGCGTTTTGGGTGATGCGCTGAATCCGCTCTTCTGTAACCAGTCCTCGCGGATCACCGGCTGGCGAGCGCGTAGCGGAAAGACATACAGCAGGGTCGGATGATTTTGCAGGCGAAGCCGGTTGTGCGGCCATAGCGCCTCTTTCAGATAGCGGGTTTGCGCAATCCACGGACGCCAGTCTTCAAGAATGCCCTGTTCGACCATCTTCTGATCGCTGCCGTTGAAATAGATCAGGTCAGGGATGGTGCCGGACAGCAGCATCACGTTCAGCACGTCGTTGTAGCCGGAAGACGACAGGTTGACGATCTCAATTTTGATATCGTGCCCCTGACGCGCCAGCGCCTGTTCTATTCGCTGGATATGCGCGACATCTTCGCGGTTGGTGGTCAGCAGATCTTTTTCCACGATCCGGATAGTGACCGGTTCGGCCCAGGCAGCCTGGCATAAGAGCAGGCCGCAGGCGATTGCTGTGAATAATTTCATCGTCATCGCTCCTGTTAACCCTTCACCGCGCCGGACATGGTGCCTTTGGTGAAGAAGCGCAAGATAATCGGGTAGATGGCGATGAGCGGGGCGATGGTTAAGGTAATCATCCCGGCTTTCAGCGCCTTAATGCTGATCTGGCTGGCATCGGTGTAGTTCGACATGCTTTCAACGCCTACCATCGCCAGCTTATCGCCCTCGACGACAAACTGACGCAGCACCACCTGCAGCGGCCATTTGTCCGGGTCGTTGAGGTACACCATGGCGCGGAAAAACTCATTCCAGTGCAGCACCATGTAAAACAGCGTGATCATGGCAATGGACGATTTGGCGACCGGCATAATGACGTACCACAGCGTCTGGAACGGGTTTGCGCCATCGAGTTCGGCGGCTTCCAGCAGCTCCTCCGGGATCTCTTCGAACAGGCGAACCAGAATAATCAGATACCAGGCGAAGACGGCGCGATACAGGATGACGGACCAGTAGCTGTTCAGTAGCCCGAGCTTTTTCATCACCAGGAAATCGGGGATGATGCCCGGCTCAAAGACGATGGTGAACAGGACAAACATAAACAGCCAGCGGCGTCCCGGCAGACGTTTTTGCGCCAGCGCCCAGGCCAGCAGCACCGTGAAAACCACGTTGATGATGGTGCCCACCACGGTAATCAGCATCGCATTGCCAAAGCCGCGCAGCACGGCTTCGTTGGTCAGCAGCAACTTCCAGACGTCCAGCGAAAAGCCCTGCGGGATAATTTCCAGGCCGCTCATACCGGGCACGTTTGCCGGGCTGGAGAAGGATATTGCCACCAGATTGAGGATCGGTTGTAGCGTCACCACAACCAGCAGCATCAGTACCGAGAGAATGAGCACATATTCGATGCGCTCAAATGGGGTGCTTCGTGATGAGGTGCGCATTACCAGACTCCTTTACCCGTCAGGCGTTTTGAAACGTTATGAGCCAGCACGATAAGAATCATGCCGATCACGCCTTTGAATAATCCTGCGGCGGTCGCCAGCGAGAACTCTCCGGTGCGCAGGCCCATGCGGTAGACGTAGGTGTCGATGATGTCTATCTGCCCGTTCACCACGTCGTTGGTCATGTTGAAGACCTGATCAAAGCCCTGGCTCAGAAACAGCCCGACGTTGAGAATAAACAGCGTGGCGATGGTGGGGGTAATCGCGGGCAGGGTGATGTGCCAGATTTTGCGCCAGCGTCCGGCGCCGTCCATTTCCGCCGCTTCATACAGCTGTGGATCGATGGCGAGGATGGCGGCGATGTAAAGTAATGAGTCCCAGCCCGCGCTGCGCCACATTTCAGTGAACACCAGCACCCAGCGGATGGAACCGCTGTCGGTCATAAACGGGATCGGATCGTAGCCCATCGATTTAATGATCTCGTTAACCGCGCCATCAACCGGGGAGAGTGTGGCAATCGCGATACTGGCGATTACCACCCAGGAGAGATAGTGCGGCAGGTAAATCACCGACTGGACAAATTTACGGTAAGCGGATGAGCGCACTTCATTAAGCAATAGCGCCACCATAATGGGGACCGGAAAAATAAAAATCAGTTTCATTGCGCCGATGATCACCGTGTTCTGTATCACCTGCCAGAAAACAGGGGATGACATCAGCGTGGCAAAATACTGCATCCCGACCCAGATATTTGGCGGGATAATACGGTACTGCTCAAACGCGATTTTGGTTTCCCAAATCGGTAAATAGTGCCAGATAAAAAAATAGATAATCCCAGGCAGGGCCATGACATAGAAGGGCCACCACCGGCGTAACTTTTGGCGGCAACTTGCCATGCGGGATATTGTCTGCTGCTGAGGTATGTTATTTGCCTGCGGTATCACGCCGCCGGGTTTTGACTCTGTAAGGGCTTTCATCGGACATACTCCCATTACTGAAATGGTTGTCGTGAATATAATCTGTGTTTGCAGAAATATAAGTGCGTTAATTTTTCTCAGTGAGAATGTTTTTATCGTTATATTGTGCCAGGCGGGTCAGGACATCTTTATATTCGGGCATATTTGACGCGCCTTCTTTTTCAACGGCCAGAGAGGCGAAAGCACAGGCAAATTTTGCTGCCTGAATAATGGATTCCCCTTTCGCCATCGCGGCGGCGAATGCGCCGTTGAAGGCATCGCCTGCACCGGTGGTATCCACACAAACGGCTTTCAGCGCCGGGATATGAATGAATTGCTCACCGTCATAAATGAGCGCGCCTTTCGCTCCCATGGTGATGATGACGTGGCCTACCCCCTTGGCCTTAATGGCTCTGGCGGCTTCCTTTGCGCTGGCAAGGTCTGTAATCTGAATACCAGACAGCAATGAGGCCTCAGTTTCATTGGGTGTCAGGAAGTCCACATTCTTCAGGCAGTTAACCACATCAGATGACCAGGGGGCCGGGTTTAATACCACCTTGATCCCGTTACGGCGGGCAATTTCAATGGCCCGAAAGGTCGCGGGCAGATTATTTTCCAACTGGGTTAAAAAAATATCTGCGTTTTTAACTTCAGGGGTAATCGCTTCAACTTCATCGGCAGTAATGGACCGATTAGCCCCGGGGCTGATGGCAATCATATTTTCGCCATCGCTTTGACAGACATAAATAAGCGCGGTGCCGGTTTTCTTCTCTTTATCCTGATAAAGCGTGAAGCTGTCGATAGCGGAAGATGAAAGATGTTCAAAGGCCATCTGGCTAAACTGATCGTTACCCACTTTACCGACAAAATGAGTTTTAACATGGCATTTGCTGACGGCCAGCGCCTGATTGGCTCCTTTACCTCCGGGGCCAATAATAGTGTTTTCGGAAAAAATAGATTCTCCGCTTTGGGGAAAACGATCGACGTTAGCAATAATATCAACGTTGAATGAACCCAGAATACAGACTTTACCTTTCATCTTTCGCCCTTTATGTCGGGATTTGATCGCTTTTTTTGACTGTGCAGAGTCAAAAAAATGAATGATATTGCTATCTAAATTATTGACGGATTGGGTATGAAAAATACGGCGTTTGATAATTGCGCCACCGTGACATCGCTCAATACCGCCTTCCTGTGCTAATAAATTCAGGTCGCTGCGAATCGTTTCCCTGGTGACGCCGAATACTTTCGCAAGCTGATTCACCGTCGCCCGTTCATACCTGTTAAGCCAGGTCAAAATTGCATAGTGCCGTTCTTTATTGAGCATGTTGTCACCTCTGAAGTTATATTATTGTTTCTTTGGTGTTAATGTTTTGGTGTTGTTCACATATCGTTCAATAAAACAAAAAGAAACGGAAATTTATGAGGTGATAGTTATTTGATATCAGTTGGTTATGTTGTCTGTAGGGGCGTATTATTCGAGCCAAAGTTGGCTAAAATCCGGCCATCCCAGCGTATTTAAATCCCGCCAGGTAAATGACTTCTCGGTCGCAAATTCCATCCAGTGATGCAGCAAAGGAATGACATATCGCTGGTGGGTCATCTCATGGAAAAAGGCGGCAATGGTGGCGAATGCATGCTCATCGTCGCTGTTCAGAATCGTCGGCAACAGGGCGTTCAGGTTTTGTCGCTGGGTTTCAGGCAGTCGCGTAAACAGCGTGGTGGACGCCAGCCATTCCAGAAACGCCGGAACCGAAAAGGTATCGAGCATAAAGTTGCTGAGCCAGATATCCGCGGGAGGACGCGGCTGGTTGTTAAAGTGGTCAAATGCGTCGATTCGTATTTCCGCGCGAATATGCCAGCGCTCAAGCAGGATGCGAATCGCTCCGGCAAGCTCCACCAGTTCCGGTTGCTGAAAGGTGCTGATGATAACCGGCTGACGCAGGTTAAACGGCGCGGTGATCCCGCCGAAATCCACCGGGCGGTGGTTCCACTGCGGCAGCATACCCTGAGCCACGGAGAGGATGCGTGCGTATTCGTCGGGAAGCTGCGTCTGGCTGAGGAGTTCGACAGGTTGCAGCAGGTAATTGATAAACCGTCTTCCGGCTTCATCCGCAAAGGCCCCGTCACTGTCGAGCAGCACAAAGCAGCAGCCCTGCTCCAGACTGCGCTCGTTGAGCGGGCGGTCATCCTGCGCCTCTTCGCCCCGCAGCAGGGGAATAAAGCTCATGCTGATATGCTCCGGAGCCCTGGTGAAAATGGTGATCTCATCCAGTCCGGGCCGCGCCTGGTGCCAGTGTTGATTGCGCCGCAGAACCATAAAGTTGTCGCTGTGTTCCTGCAGGTGGAAAGCGCCGGTACAGCGGATGTGTCCGTGCTGGTAATCGAACAGCATCGTCGGCTGAGTGGCGAGCAGGCAGTCGAGACGCCTGACCGGATGATGCGTTTCAATCGCCAGATGCCAGGGGGCATCAGCGGTGATGGTTTTGATTGGGCTGAAAAGCGGGGCGAACTGCGGGCTCTGGCTGGCGGCGAGCAGGCAGCGCTGAACGGCGCTGGCATTCAGTTCGCTGCCATCGGCAAAGCGGGCGGTGGATTTCAGCCAGAACTCCCAGCGGGTAAAGTCCTCATTGTGGGTCCAGTAGTGGGCGATATCGGGGACGATCTTGCCCTGAACGGCGTCATAGCGCGTCAGCCCGCTCAGGCACTGGCGCAGGAGATGGCGTTCGGTCCGCCGCAGGGGAACGAGCGGATTAAGCGGATCCAGATCGCGGTAGTAGGGGATGCGCACCCGCGTTTCGCTGCTTTTATCCTGTACCCCAAAGCGCCACAGGCTCAGGCGATCCAGCAGATACTTGTCGTTGCCGATAAACCGCAGCACGTTGCCGTAATCCTGCTTCTCCAGCAGCTTATTGACGTTCTGGCTGAACAGCTTTTCCGGTGAGGTTAACAGGTGGAGCCGTGAGCGCTTGCCGCGCCCGCGCTGCGGCTGCCAGTCGAGCCATTTTTCCTGATGCATCTTTTTCAGCGCAATTCGGCAGTTACGCACCGAACAGCCGAAGATGGCGGCGATCTCCTGCATCTGTAATTCGTGCGTCTGACCTGCGCCGTAGCGGGCGTGCAGCCTGCGAAAATGCGCCTCGAAGATACTCATATGATGGCCTCCCGCCGAACGCGATTTCCTCTTTTATCCCTTTCTGACGGCTTCTGGCGTGATTGCCCTCATAAATTTTCCGGTTTTAAGCGAAAACCGGAAATAACTTTCGTCGTCGGTTGCTGTTTTTTTAATCATCTCCGGTTCGGATACTGAATGTGTTCGGAGCAGAACCTGCTGTTGTGCGAATCCCTGTCATAAAGACGCGCTCAGGAGATCGAGATGAAAAGATTCAACCTTCTGCAAATGTTACAAAGCATCGGGCGATCGTTAATGATCCCCATTGCCATGCTGCCTGCCGCCGGTATTTTGCTGGCCTTCGGCGTCAGCTTTCAGGATCCCAATATTGTCGCCAGCCTGCCGTTTCTCGGCGCTGACTGGCTGGTTCACGTGCTGAAGCTGATGGCGGAAGCGGGCAGTGCGATTTTCGCTAACCTGCCGCTGCTGTTTGCGGTCGGCGTGGCGGTGGGACTTAGTGACGATCAGGGCATTGCCGGGCTGTCGGCGATCGCCGGGTTTCTGATTATGAACGTCATCATCGGCCAGTTTCTGGGGATCACGCCCGAGTCGGTGGCGCAGGTGCGTGACTACACGATGGTGCTGGGCATTCCTTCGCTACAGACCGGCGTGTTTGGCGGCATTATCATCGGGATTATTGCCGCCTGGCTGTACAAACGGTATTACCGCATCCAGCTTCCCTCGTGGCTGGAGTTTTTTTCCGGCAAGCGCTTCGTGCCGATAGTGACTTCCTTCGCCGCGTTGTTTGTCGGGCTGGTGATGGCGGTGGTCTGGCCGCCGGTTCAGCATCTGATTAATGGCCTGTCGAATACCATGACGGTGCAGGGGCCGGGCATGTCCGCCTTCCTGTTCGGTTTTGTCGAGCGGCTGCTGATCCCGTTTGGTCTTAACCATGTCTGGTGGCCGACGTTCTGGCTGCAGTTTGGCGAGTACGTGAACAAAGCCGGGCAGGTGGTGCATGGCGACCAGCTGATCTTCTTTGCCCAGTTGAAAGACCAGGTGCCGATTACCGCTGGAACCTTTATGGCCGGGCTGACGCCGATCAAGATGTTCTGCATTCCGGCGATTGCGCTGGCGATCTACCGCTGTGCCAGCCCGGAAAACAGAGCGCGGGTGAAGGGCATTATGCTCTCTGGCGCGATCACCTCCATTGTCTGCGGCATCACCGAGCCGATTGAGTTCTCCTTCCTGTTTGTCGCGCCCGTGCTGTATGGCATTCACGCCGTCCTGGCGGGGCTGGTGTTCCTGTTGATGGAGTGGTTCAGCGTGCACATCGGGCTCTCTTTCTCCGGCGGACTTATCGACTATCTGTTCTTTGGCGTCCTGCCGCGCGCGCCTCACTGGTACATGGTGTTCCCGGTTGGGCTGGTGATGGGCGTGGTGTACTACGCCCTGTTTACCTTTGCCATCCGCCGCTGGAATTTGCTGACGCCGGGGCGGGAAGTTGAAGAAAAAGCCGTAGCAACGGAAAACGAACAGAACGACCTGGTGAGCGGCATCATTCTGGCCTATGGCGGGCTGGGGAATATGACCAGCATCGAGGCCTGCATGTCGCGTCTGCGCATTGACGTGACGGATAAGACGCTGGTGGACAAAGCGCTGCTGAAACAGCTTGGCGCGGCGGGCGTCGTCGAGGTCGGGAACAACATCCAGAGCGTATTTGGCATGAAGTCCGATCGGCTGAAAGAGGCGATCCGCGCAGCTAACGCGTATACACAGGAGGCAAAATGAAACAGCTACACCACAGCGGCCTGCCGCTGTATCTCGATGACGACGGCGTAATGGCGCTGAAACCGCCGCTGAACTATCTCGGTTTTGGTCGCAAAAGCGCCGGGCAGATGGCGGTGGTTTTACCGGAATTCACCGAAGCGCAGCGTGATGAACCGGCTTACGATGTTTATCGCGGGCTCAGCTTTGCGGAGGATCAGGAACGGCTTGCCGCTGACCAGTATCAGTACGACATCACCATCATTATGCCAGGGACGATTGGCCATGAGCGCAAGAAAACCAGCGGCCATTATCACGGTTATAACGACACGCGGCGCAACACCCATCCGGAAGTGTATGAAGTGATTAAGGGCACGGCGGCGTATATCCTGCAAAAGTCGCCGGATTTTGCCGTTGAACCAAAAGATCTGCTGGTGGACGATCTTATCGTGGCGGTGGTGAAGGAGGGGCAGAGCATTATCGTGCCGCCGAATTACGGCCACTGCTCCATCAATATCGGCGACGGGCCGCTGGTGTTCAGCAACCTGGCGTATAAACCCTGCGCGGTTCACTACGACACGGTGCAGTTTTATCACGGTATGGCCTGCTACATCGTGGAGGAGAACGGGCAGCTCTGCGTGCGCAAGAATCACTACTACCCGCATATTCCGCACATCAAATTCGCCACCGTCAAAGAGAACCCGCATCTTGGCATCACCTTCGATACGCCGCTTTACCAGCGCTACCGCGCCGCGCCGGAACGTTTTCACTTTCTGGGGCATGTCGATAACTATGTCCGGGAAATCATGGGGATGCTCGAGTATCAGGATGATTTATTCCCGCTCTGTCAGGAGGACGCATGATGGAAACGCAATCTGTTGCAGGCGTCGCCTGTAGCGACCTGCATCAGGCGATGGCGCGGATTGATGGCGCTGCGCTGGCGCGTCTGGAGCAGGCCATCGCTGAAGCGAACGCGATATTTGTTTTTGGCGCAGGGCGTTCGCTGTTAATGCTGAAAGCTCTGGCGATGCGCCTGATGCATATCGGCCTGAAGGTGCATGTTGTCGGCGATGTGGTCACGCCTGCGCTGCAAAAAGGCGACCTGCTGCTGCTGGCCAGCGCATCGGGCGAAACGGCTTCGCTGGTGAATGTGGCAGCGAAAGCGAAGAAGCTGGGCGGCACCGTGGCCCTGCTGACCATTTTCCCCGATTCCACGCTGGGCAGTCTGGCGGAGGTGGTGGTCAGGATTCCGGCCTATTCCGACAAACTGCCGGATGGGCCAGAGAATGTGAAAGGCATTCTGCCCGGCGGCAGCTTGTTTGAAGAGGCGGTCATGGTGCTGGGTGACGCCATGATAGTGATTCTGGCGCAGTCGACGGGATATCGCTTAACCAAAGGTTTTGCGCTGCACGCCAACCTCGAATAAATCATTCGATACAAGGAAACCAACATGAAATTACAGCTTGCCCTGGACGAGTTAACCCTGCCTGAAGCGCTGGTATTTATTGATAAGGTGGTTGATGACGTTGATATTATTGAAGTGGGTACACCTTTTCTTATTCGGGAAGGCGTGAATGCGATTAAAGCCATTAAAGAGAAATACCCACATAAGGAAGTGCTGGCGGATGCGAAAATTATGGATGGCGGCCATTTTGAGTCGCAGCTGCTTTACGATGCCGGGGCAGACTATGTCACGGTGTTAGGCGTGACCGACGTGCTGACGATCCAGTCCTGCATTCGAGCAGCGAAAGAGGCTGGAAAGCAGGTGGTGGTGGATATGATCTGCGTCGACGATCTCCCCACGCGGGTTCGTCTGCTGGAAGAGGCGGGCGCGGATATGCTGGCGGTACACACGGGCACCGACCAGCAGGCGGCGGGGCGCAAGCCGATAGATGATTTGATAACGATGCTGAAGGCGCGCCGGAAAGCACGGATTGCCGTAGCAGGCGGCATCAGTAGCCAGACGGTGAAAGACTATGCGCTGTTAGGCCCGGATGTTGTGATTGTGGGATCTGCGATCACGCATTCGGCGGATCCGGCGGATGAAGCGAGGAAGATTTCACAGGTGTTGTTGCAGCATCACTGAGGTTAGACGAGCAGAGTGGCATCTGGCGCGATTGTGTGTCAGATGTCGACCAATAGTGGACATGCGGCTAAGTGAGTAAACTCTTCACCAGAGGTAGCTCACGTGGAAAGATTAATAACTCAGGAGTCTCTCGAAAATGTTGTGCTCCTTTTGGTTATACAATTATACTTCGCGCCATATTTTATTGTTTCTATTGAAGGTTGCCGTGATTATAATTAATTCCATTAAAGATAAACTGGAAAAATACACAAATCACTCCAATCCTTTTATTGGTGTTGATGAGCTAGGCAATGATTGGTTTGTAAAAACATATTTCAGCAAGTCCGGTCATGAAACAAATGCGTTGTTTAATGAATTAGTAGCTTTTAAATTAGCCGAAAAAATAGGTTTACCTTGGCCAAAAGGCCATGTAGTTCAGTTTTCTGAAAGTGTAAAGAGTGAACTAAATGTATTAACTTCTCATTTTATTGCATATGAGTTCATAAATAATCTAGAAGAGTTGCTTGAGGGTTATCAATTCAGTAATAACCAAATGAAAAATCTCTATGGCAAATCCATATTTGATAATTGGCTATCAATAGGTGATGTAAAAAATGATACTTGCAAATTGTTAAATGGCGAATTACTATTCATGGATGCTGGAATCGCCTTTGAAGATGATAATTGTGAGGCGTGGGGAGAAGATGGTTTTATATGGACGGATAATAAATTGTTTATTGAGTCATCGCCATATCATCGCGGAATTTTGCATTCTGCAGAAGAGTATAAGTCATGGATGGATAAAATTTGTGAAATACCTGTTGAGTTTTATCAATCCATCGCTGATAGCATCCCTCAAGATTGGCATGTTCCGGAAAGTTATAAATTTAAATTTGTTGAGGTATTTTCATCATCCTGTGAGAGGTTTATTCCTATGATGAAATCATGTATTGAGTGGGAATTAAATCACCAATAGTATAAATAACTAAGCAGAAACTTCTGTTTCTCGCTCAAAACTACCGGTCGACTACAGTGATTTCTCGAAGGTGTATCGGTAGCCATTCTGCATACATGGAAAGGAACACCTGAATGTCTAGCAGCGAGGAGACTTAAACAAGGTGCATAAAAAAGGCCGCCGAAACGACCTGATCCTCATTTTTAAGGTGCTGGAGGTGTCCAGCCGGCATTCCTCGCAGCCACCATCCATTCGGGATCCCCGCTAGCGGAGTGCTTTTTGCAGTATGCTAATAGTTGCTGAAATATTTTAATCGATGAGTTATCCAGTCGAAGTTTTTGGCTGGATATTTTCCGTCTTGCAGCGTCGGCTTGCCCATGCATTAATTCTGTTATCACTTCTGTGATAGCAGCTCTCAGAGTCGGATCTACTGGGTTTCTATCTAGGATTTTCTGTAAAGCAGTAATATGCTCTTTAAATGTTCTGGCCCCAGAAAGTGCGCTTACAACCTCTCCATACATATCATCTTTCCTTGTCTTTTAGGTTTGAACGTCTCGCTTATAGTAGCGGTAATCATAAATACTATACCTCATGTTGCTGCTCAGTTCTGATTTTATTCCGAATGTCCAGCTTCTACCTGCAGAACTGGAAAGAAAGATACTTCTCTCCATGTTCAGGGATTAATACGTAGCGAAAGGCATACCGTACTCTTCTATCTGCCACGAAGCCACGACAAGAAAAGAGTGATCGTCATCGTTCAAAAAAATGAATCCATGATTTCCACCTGCATCATCCGTGAAGACATGGGGATCATTTTTAAACGAGATCCCATAATGCCCATTATTCAAGAGTGCCGTTCTGGCGGCCTCCCACTGACTCATAATGTGCTTATTTGACTCAACCTCATGCAACAAATGGTGCTTCAAACGAGAAACAGAAAGGAGCTGATTTGGAGGTCTTCTGTAGACGTATATCATGTTCCCGTATCTCTTGGTTATCCGGCGAAAGTGCCAGTTTTGATATTGGGAAGGGGCGGGAGATTTTCAATATCCGCTAGACAGAAAAACCGCTTCGTCCAGCTAAGGCTGTAAACAGTAAGAGTCATCAATTTCAGCTATGTGCCATGAGCGGACATGGACCACCTCAGCAGTTCTGCAGACACTCTCGTGTAGTAAGAAACTGGAAAGCAGGGTTTGATATCTGGTCATGAGTCTAAGATAGTCAGGGCTGCAGCAGAATCGGACGTTACTAAGCTTGGATTAATAGTATCTTCGATGTAAGAAAATCACCTTGAAACTATTTGGACCCAAGGTTACGTTGATAAAAACTTGTCAATTAAAACGCAATTATTATATTAATGGTTGCTTTTTAATATTATCTTGCAGATGTAATAATATTGGATGTTTATATCAACCCTGCTCTACATCCTCTTGACATAATTTCCTTCTGATAAGAAATCGTTCCATCTTCAATAAGCTTTGAGAGTTCTCTTTATCCACCATTCATTCCCTGAGAAACGTTAAAGAAAATATTTCTATTTGCTAGCACCGACTTGGGTTAGCAGCAACTTAACTGAATTTTTAATGAGTCTGTGACCAGCCTCCGTTGATTATCACACGGAAATGCTCTAAATGCCCTTCGCGATTCAATTGCGAACTCCCGCTCCGCGCTCAAAGCGGCCTTATCAAATGGATTCGTGACAGGATTTGTTTGAAGCAAGAAGAAGACGTTTGGGCATCTGACACACATGAACGGCGCGTTCCTGTCCGGAGCGTTTGCTGAAGTAACTGACGCCTTTGAAATATAGCGTGAACTACAGCATGGCCTGCCATTGAATAGCTTCTGATTTAAAAAAAACTTTATGAGGCTCGATCTGGCGGAAGAGTGCGGGAGGATGTTAAGAAAAGTGACTATTCCACTTCCCGAGATAGAGGCAACCATTAATGCTGAATGTGTAATCGAAGGGTCTCCCTCGTTTCTGGCGATATGAACCGTGTAACAATCACTTTTGCTGAACGGTAATTACCGCCTGTTTGCGCTGAGGTCTATGCGGATCTGAGTAATCCACTCAGTAAGACAGTGGTTATCCCTCCAATTCGTCATAAACAAGGAAATCACCATGTTCGGATTCTTTAAAAAGAAAAAACCTGACGCTGGGCCTAGGCAAGGCCCCGTCTTACGGCAAAACAGTTTATCGCGTTGACGCTGAGTGATGAAAAGCTGTCTATGCCCGTGTACCTGCCTGGGATCCGCAGTGAGGCCGAATGCGACGAGCTGGGTTTATGGCCACTCATCTACATCTGGAATGTGGATCGTGCCGCTGGCACGTTCAGCCTTTCTGTTAACGGTAAAGCCATCGCCCACCTCCTTGAGCCTTTCGTGCCCCGTGAAGACCCAGCGTATGTTCAAATTCGTGATGAGGCGATGAAGGTCATTTCCGAGGCTTCAACGCGGTCTGTGCTGGCTACCATAGAGAAAACCGGTCTCATGCCCGATGTTTTGTTCGCGTATTACGCTGAGGATGTACAGCAGGAGCAGGGCTAACCGTCGGGGAGTGCTTGAGATTGCGCCAGGGATTGTGATGTCACTCCAGTAATTGCAACGCTAAACTATCGTCAACAGATGCTTCAGATTGCAGAAAGACGTTATTATCGTCACCATAAAATTACATGAATCACGACGCACCATAGCAACGGGTATGATGCGTCGGTAATATTTCACATAATAATTGGCTTCATTCTTTGCCAGATTTAATCATATTCATAAATTGATGCATCTGTTCTTCAGTGAAACAGAAATCACGCTGAAGGATGCCTTCCAGTATCTGAACTTTGTCTGTTTTTAAAGTACCACTTTTATCGTCAAAGTAGAAGGTATGGCCTAACGCAACCGAAATAATGTTGTTGGCTACAGGATTACTGTCAGGATACTTGCTTTCGATAGAGCTGTTAACTTTACTGACAAATTTCTTCTCATCACTACAACGTACATTATTCTCCGCCATCG
This sequence comes from Citrobacter sp. S55_ASV_140, assembly GCF_018919505.1. NCBI lineage: Bacteria > Pseudomonadati > Pseudomonadota > Gammaproteobacteria > Enterobacterales > Enterobacteriaceae > Citrobacter > Citrobacter sp. S55_ASV_140. The sequence goes on along the minus strand of NZ_JAHLQZ010000013.1, from coordinate 3,400 downwards.
CGCGAATAAAATCACTGGCAGTAAGCGCTCTTACGCTAATTTTCTCCATGAATTCAATCGCTTCTTCTGAGCTAAAATCATTTTTTTCCTGTAGGGAATACTTCAACGCTTTTCGACGCTCTACATCTTCGGGAGAGGGATTATGAAGGCTGTTCAGGTTGTCAAAGACATGGAACGTCCCTAAAAGTTCGAGAGCAATACATGAATTCGGGATGCCCGTAGGTCGTCGTTTTATGAATTCATCTTCAAATTCACTCCACGACTCGCAGAGTATGTGATATTTACCAAGGGTTTGTACCAGCTGTTGCATGAACCGTGTTTTTAGCTTGGCCACGTGGGGGTACATAGGGGCGTCAGACACTCCGGACGGACTGGTTGATACTTGTTTGAGTTTATTAAGGTCATGATTAAAGTTCATTATCCAGCCTTGAGGCTGATTCCCTTGCTGCATGCACTGAAGCCATTCATTTTTTTCTGAACGCATCATATCGAGAATGTAGTGGCTGGGATGGTGATGAGCAAAAGCGGGATACGCGTCAGTTTCATCATGATAAATCCATGATTTGTAATTGACATCAGACAAAGTGAGCTTAACGAACTTCAAAAAGTTGAACAGATTATTACGACCCTGGCCTCCCATATTGTCACTAAGACAGAATCGATTATATTCATATCGACATTCCCAAACCTGGCCTGCACGATGGATAATTAACAGTGTTCCGTCAAACTGATTTTTTGAAGAGTAGCGTACAAAGTGAAGCTCATTGTCCTGATCGAGACTGCCGGTTTCATTAAGAAGAGATGTGAAATAACTTTCATATTGCCCACCTAAACTTGTTGTTCGGAAAGGTTCACCGTTGCCGCTCATAATCCAGTTAGCGTTACAGCTAAACTCTTTCTCCATGCGAAATGCCATATCGAAAGTTGGACCTGAATTACCGTCAAGGCAGTCAAGCAATGCCGCAGGACTTGGTTCGCCGATAAGATGTGCCAGTGATACTGGATCGGACATTTGCCCGTAACGAAACCAGCCGTCCTCACGCAGTTTTTCAAACACCCATTTTATTCGTTGACCGGCTTCTTTTTGCCAAACTTCTCGCAAGGATAAGGGAGATTCTGGATAGGTTGTTGTCAGCGTAAATCGAGCTTCGCCTTCAATCGATCGATACTGACGGGAAGCTTCCTTCGCCATACGGTCATAAACATCATCATCGAGATTTCTAATTTGAATCGTAGCCATGATTGACCTCATTGTGTATTCATATTGCACTCAAGGTAGCGTGACGTCAAATTGATGTCAATATGATGTCATCAAGTTGAGGGCGCATTTTTTTCATACGACACACGGCTACGTGAACAGTTGCGAACTGGATCGTCATTGCGTTAACCGATACCTCGGTGTCGTTAAGAAGGCTTGTGGAGACGTCCATGTAAAATAGCTTTTCCAGTGTTGGTTTAAACAGCCTTAGCACAGTTGTATTGAAAGCTCTGGAAGGTGAGCCTCACGTCAGCCTTATCATCTTGGATCAAGTCGCTAAACTCCGGCAGGCTGTCTGAAGCTGTTGGCCAGACGAATCTTTACGGCGGCGAGTTGGTTGGGATTCTGCAAATTTGAACCAGCTGAAGGATTGCGGGGTAGGGTTGCATTTTGAATGGAAGCTATCGCCTTAGTGCGCGCAACTTTAGCATGGGCCAAGGTCATAAAAAAACCGCCCCGAAAAGGGCGGTTCTGGATAGCACGACCCTAACCAGTCCGGGAACATGCCACAGGCGATCAGGAGAGGGTCTTTTTTTTCAGTGATTACACGCAGTTATGTTCAACTGCGCGGCAAAAATCTATATTATTATCGGATTATACCATTTCACAGCAGGGAAGCAACCCTTATGAGAATCGACAAAAGACTCAATGCGACAGGCTGCACTTCCAGACAGGTTTTTTTTATTGAATGTTGGGGTAACCTTTCTCATAAAGACAGTATAGACACTGATCGTGTCAGCTTCAATAATCCTTTAAATGCGTTGAAAGAATTGCTTTTTTTGTATCGTTTTGGAGATAAATTCAAAGGGGTTGAAAAACGTGCGCGAGCTGCTGAGGAACTTTTTGAGCTTCTTTCAGCAGACAAGGTCGTCTGCGATGCCGTGTTCGAAGGGATCCCCGAGCAGCTGCTTGCCTTGATGGCATCAGTTGAAGTCATCAGAGATTCGGGGCGTAGTCCGATTGAGAAAAAACGTAAGCTGGTCGAAAGCATTGCCGCACAGCTGATTGCGAGTCTTGAAGAGCATTATATTGTTAAGACAATAGGTCTTTTAGATGTTGAATTACAGAAAACAACAGATCTAAATGATGAGGATTTGAACTGTATTGTCAGTTTAACCAATGGCTTAATGAGTATGGTTCTAACGCTTGGTATGCCGCTATCTGAATGTTATCTCTTATTCCAGCGTATCCTTTTAGGAAAAAAAGGTAACGCATTCAGTGAGCGTTTTAACTCATGGAAGGATAAGCTTTGCGTCCCTCAAACCACATACGTAGTATCTCTCGTCATGGAGAATGACCGCTTATATGATATGCTGATGTCGGCCAAAACCCCACTTTGCTTCAATGGCTGTGAGTACACGCCTTTTTTAACGGATAAGCAAAAAAAAGCAACAAGCATAAAAATAAAAACTCAGGCAATATCTATTCTTTCGGCGAAAACAAACGCAGAAGCTATTTTAGTTGAATCCCTGGATGTCGTCGCCTATATGATAGGGAAGAGTGTAATAAATACACATAACGCATTTACGGTAACGGATGAGCAAGGAAAAGATACTCATATAGGGAAATTTGAAAATGAAATAAATGTTAACTCAGACAGGTTGACATTAAATGAATTTTCCTTTTTTATAGATGCGATTTCTACGTTATATGTAAAAACCTCGCGCGATTCAGTTAAAAAGATAAGTTCGGCTTTTCATTTTCTTAGAAATGGCGTGAGTAATGCCTCTAAAGAAAGTAAATATACATCCTTTTGGTCTGCCTTAGAATCCCTCACTCTGGGCGTATCCGCTGAAGATTTAACCCATGATGAACATGTGATCTATTCAGTAGTTCCCTGCATGGGGGTGGATTACGTTGTCAAACAAATGGTATTGACGAGGGATGTCATTAGAAGCGAAAATATGGTCATTACAGATTCCAATGGGGCTGTAATTAATTTTGAAAGTATGGATTTAGCAACGTTATATGGATTATTGAAAGAGCGCCATATCTCCTCGCAAATCGAAAATGTGCTTTCGCATTACCCATATGCAGCTTTTATGTTCAGAAAGTTTCTTGCATTATGTAATGATCATCGTGAAATGGCGAAAAAAATAATTAAGCACGCTGACAAAGTCACGCTTCAACTCCACAGGTTAT
>NZ_JAHLQZ010000139.1:0-11357 GCF_018919505.1 Citrobacter sp. S55_ASV_140 | reverse complement strand
CGACCTTGACCGCGAAGGGGAAGCCATTGCATGGCACCTGCGGGAAGTGATCGGCGGCGATGACGCACGCTACAGCCGTGTGGTGTTTAACGAAATTACTAAAAACGCTATTCGTCAGGCGTTTGAAAAACCGGGCGAACTGAACATCGACCGGGTTAACGCGCAACAGGCGCGCCGCTTTATGGACCGCGTGGTGGGCTATATGGTGTCGCCGCTGCTGTGGAAAAAAATTGCGCGTGGTCTGTCAGCAGGCCGCGTACAGTCGGTTGCCGTGCGTCTGGTGGTTGAGCGCGAACGCGAAATCAAAGCATTTGTTCCAGAAGAGTTCTGGGAAATTGGTGCTGACACGACCACGCCTGGAGGCGATGCGTTGCCGCTTGAGGTGACGCACCAGAATGATAAACCGTTCCGCCCGGTCAATCGGGAACAAACGCTTGCCGCTGTCAGCCTGTTGGAAAAAGCGCGCTATAGCGTCCTGGAACGTGAAGATAAACCGACCAGCAGCAAGCCCGGTGCGCCGTTTATTACCTCCACGCTACAGCAGGCTGCGAGTACGCGACTGGGCTTTGGCGTGAAGAAAACCATGATGATGGCGCAGCGCTTGTATGAAGCGGGCTACATCACCTATATGCGTACTGACTCAACCAACCTGAGCCAGGATGCGGTGAACATGGTTCGCGAGTACATCAGCGATAATTTTGGCAAAAAATATCTGCCGGAGAGCGCGAACCAGTACGCCAGCAAAGAGAACTCTCAGGAAGCGCACGAAGCTATCCGTCCTTCCGATGTCGCCGTACAGGCGGAATCGCTGAAAGACATGGAAGCTGATGCGCAAAAACTGTACCAGCTGATCTGGCGTCAGTTTGTTGCCTGTCAGATGACGCCGGCGAAATACGACTCCACCACCTTAACCGTGGGCGCGGGTGATTTCCGCCTGAAAGCGCGTGGTCGTATTCTGCGTTTCGATGGCTGGACCAAAGTGATGCCTGCATTGCGTAAGGGCGATGAAGATCGCATCTTACCGGCCGTGGATAAAGGCGATACGTTGACGCTTGTCGAACTGACGCCAGCGCAACACTTTACCAAACCGCCTGCACGTTTCAGTGAAGCCTCGCTGGTTAAAGAGCTTGAAAAGCGGGGTATTGGTCGTCCATCAACGTATGCGTCGATTATTTCCACGATTCAGGATCGCGGCTATGTTCGTGTTGAGAACCGTCGCTTCTATGCTGAAAAAATGGGTGAAATCGTCACCGATCGTCTGGAAGAAAACTTCCGCGAATTGATGAACTACGATTTTACCGCGCAGATGGAAGACAGCCTCGACCAGGTGGCGAATCACGAAGCCGAATGGAAAGGCGTACTCGACAACTTCTTCACCGATTTTACTCAGCAACTGGATAAAGCCGAAAAAGATCCTGAAGAGGGCGGTATGCGTCCGAACCAGATGGTGCTGACCAGTATTGATTGCCCGACCTGCGGACGCAAGATGGGTATTCGCACCGCCAGCACCGGCGTTTTCCTCGGCTGTTCCGGCTATGCGCTGTCGCCGAAAGAGCGTTGCAAAACCACCATTAACCTGGTGCCGGAAAACGAAGTGCTGAACGTGCTGGAAGGCGACGACGCGGAAACGAACGCTCTGCGCGCCAAACGTCGCTGCCAGAAGTGCGGTACGGCGATGGACAGCTACCTTATCGATCCTAAGCGTAAGCTGCATGTATGTGGTAATAACCCGACCTGTGACGGCTACGAGATCGAAGAGGGTGAATTCCGCATCAAGGGTTATGACGGTCCTATCGTTGAGTGCGAAAAATGTGGTTCTGAAATGCACCTGAAAATGGGGCGTTTCGGTAAGTACATGGCGTGTACCAACGACGAGTGCAAAAACACTCGTAAGATCCTGCGTAACGGTGAAGTCGCTCCGCCGAAAGAAGATCCGGTTCCGCTGCCGGAACTGCCGTGTGAAAAATCTGACGCGTATTTTGTGTTACGTGATGGCGCGGCAGGTATCTTCCTGGCGGCAAATACGTTCCCGAAATCACGTGAGACCCGCGCGCCGTTAGTGGAAGAGCTGTACCGCTTCCGCGATCGTCTGCCGGAAAAACTGCGCTATCTGGCAGACGCGCCGCAGACTGACCCGGATGGCAACAAGTCCATGGTTCGTTTCAGCCGTAAAACCAAGCAGCAATACGTTGCCGCTGAGAAAGACGGTAAGGCGACCGGTTGGTCAGCGTTCTTTGTTGACGGTAAATGGGTCGAAGGGAAGAAATAACGGCATTCCGCCTGAATTCTTCCTTAAAGGGTCGCGTAAGCGGCCCTTTTCGTTTCTGGCGTATTATTTTTTGTCATGCCTATACAGCTTACATAGAAATGATATAGTGGTTATAGTTAACACGTTTTTTATTATTAAATCGTATTAGCAGCGCTAACGAGCCTGCTCTGAAACGATGATCTGATGGCATAAATCGGGATGGCTTGACATGAAATTACAGCAGCTTCGCTACATTGTTGAGGTGGTGAACCACAACCTTAATGTCTCCTCAACGGCGGAAGGGCTTTATACCTCCCAGCCAGGCATCAGTAAGCAAGTTCGTATGCTTGAAGATGAACTTGGCATCCAGATTTTTGCCCGTAGCGGCAAGCACCTGACGCAGGTTACGCCAGCGGGGCAGGAAGTCATCCGTATTGCGCGTGAGGTTCTGTCGAAGGTGGATGCCATTAAGTCGGTGGCCGGCGAACATACCTGGCCGGACAAAGGCTCGTTATACATCGCGACGACCCACACGCAAGCACGTTACGCACTGCCAAACGTGATTAAAGGTTTTATTGAGCGTTACCCTCGCGTCTCTTTGCACATGCACCAGGGATCGCCGACGCAAATCGCCGAAGCGGTATCGAAAGGGAATGCAGACTTTGCCATTGCGACAGAAGCCCTGCATCTGTATGACGATTTGGTGATGCTGCCTTGCTATCACTGGAACCGCTCGATCGTCGTGACGCCGGATCATCCGCTGGCGGGAAAAGCGTCCGTTTCTATTGAAGAGTTAGCGCAGTATCCGCTGGTCACCTACACCTTCGGTTTTACCGGGCGTTCGGAACTGGATACCGCGTTTAACCGTGCGGGTCTGGAACCGCGTATAGTATTTACCGCGACCGATGCCGATGTCATTAAAACCTATGTGCGTCTGGGGCTTGGGGTGGGGGTGATTGCCAGCATGGCGGTTGATCCCGTCTCCGACCCTGATCTTGTACGTGTTGACGCGCACGATATCTTCAGTCATAGCACCACCAAAATTGGTTTTCGTCGCAGCACGTTTTTACGCAGTTACATGTATGATTTTATTCAACGTTTCGCGCCGCATCTGACGCGAGATGTGGTGGATACTGCGGTAGCGTTGCGTTCTAACGATGATATAGAAGCCATGTTTAAAGATATTAAATTGCCTGAGAAATAATACCGGCTGTTACCTCGTCGGTATCCTTCTGCATAAAGCGATACCGACGGGAGACGCTGAATTAATCGATAATTTACAGTGAATAAATTAACCATATATAGTTTATGGAAAAGGATCTCTAAAGTAGTTTCAAATTAGCCAGCTTGCCAAAAATTCCTTTCAAATATTGATAACCGATCAAACAATCGATTTATTTATCAGGACGAGTCTGAAAATTAACTGGCTTTTTTTTGCCTTTTTTATTAGGATTCCTCCTATCTGATGATTAATTGTACCGATTGTTTGGTGCCTAAATGATAAGTGATTTCGATAGTATGAGGTTAGCGATGCCTTCAGGAAACCAGCCAGCACGCAGGGATCCCGTGATGAAACGTAAAGCCTGGTTTGCTGTTTTTCTCGGCTCCGCAGTGTTCTGGATTGTCGTCGCGCTCGTGGCCTGGCAAGTGTGGGGGTAGGTCATGTCCGCACCGGAACAACACACCACCGTGACGCCAGCTCCTCATGAAAATGAAACAGATAGCAATACCGGCGCAGAGAATGGGCCGGAAATCCCCACCTCCTGGACGCTTTCCCCTGAACAACGCGCGTTTATTGATCTGTTTACTGATGATGAACAGAAACAGTAATTAATACGAATTTTATCGTCATTATTAATCGTCCTCTGTCTGATATCTCGTATGACTTATTACGTACAATCGCGATGTCCACTCTAATCAGCATATTATCGACTACCAACATGCCTGCTACACATTAACACTATCAACTTCCGCTCTCGAATCTTCCCCGCGTATTTCACACCGCACTCCGATCTTCCGATGTTTACACTTTTATCAATTTGAGTTGTTATCAAAGCGTTACATTTTGTTTGTGTTATCTTTAATACTAACCCTGAAGAAAATCAGGGGATCTAACCCTGTCATTTAAGGAGGAGCTATGTCGTCGACCCTACGCGAAGCCAGTATGGACACATTGCAGGTTAATGATAAAACCTACCGTTACTACAGCTTGCCTCTGGCCGCACAAACACTGGGTGATATCACCCGCCTGCCCAAATCGCTAAAAGTTTTGCTGGAGAACCTGCTTCGCTGGCAGGACGGAAATACCGTTACCGAAGACGATATTCATGCACTGGCGCGTTGGCTGAAAACCGCGCATGCCGACCGTGAGATTGCCTATCGACCCGCTCGCGTTTTGATGCAGGACTTTACTGGCGTACCCGCAGTGGTCGATCTGGCCGCTATGCGCGAAGCGGTAAAACGTTTGGGCGGGGATACGGCAAAAGTGAATCCGCTTTCGCCAGTGGATCTTGTCATTGACCACTCCGTAACGGTGGATCGTTTCGGTGATGATGACGCTTTCGAAGAGAACGTCCGTCTGGAAATGGAACGTAACCATGAGCGCTATGTGTTCCTGAAATGGGGACAGCAAGCATTCAGTCGCTTCAGCGTTGTGCCGCCGGGAACGGGGATTTGCCACCAGGTTAACCTTGAGTATTTGGGTAAAGCCGTCTGGAGCGAATTACAAAACGGTGAATGGGTGGCTTATCCGGATACGCTGGTCGGTACCGACTCCCATACTACGATGATAAATGGTCTCGGTGTGCTGGGCTGGGGCGTCGGCGGCATTGAAGCCGAAGCCGCGATGCTGGGCCAGCCGGTCTCTATGCTTATCCCTGACGTGGTGGGCTTCAAGCTGGTAGGTAAACTGCGGGAAGGTATCACCGCGACCGATCTGGTGCTGACCGTCACCCAAATGCTGCGTAAGCATGGTGTGGTTGGGAAATTTGTTGAATTCTATGGTGATGGCCTGGATACCTTACCACTGGCCGATCGGGCAACCATTGCGAACATGTCGCCGGAATATGGCGCAACCTGCGGTTTCTTCCCGATTGATGACATCACGCTTGAATATATGCGCCTGAGCGGACGCAGTGAGGAGCAGGTCGACCTGGTCGGCGCTTATGCTAAAGCGCAGGGGATGTGGCGTAACCCAGGCGATGAACCTGTATTTACCAGTTCGCTGGAGCTGGATATGGGCAGTGTGGAAGCGAGCCTTGCCGGACCGAAGCGTCCACAGGATCGAGTGGCACTTGCAGATGTCCCGAAAGCGTTCTCGGCGAGTAACGAGCTTGAGGTGAATAGCTCGCTAAAAGATCGTCAGCCAGTGGATTATACAATGAACGGGCATCAATACCTGTTGCCGGATGGCGCGGTGGTGATTGCGGCGATCACCTCCTGTACCAACACCTCTAACCCAAGCGTATTGATGGCGGCGGGGCTGCTGGCGAAGAAAGCGGTTACGCTCGGTCTGAAACGTCAACCCTGGGTTAAAGCCTCGCTGGCGCCTGGCTCTAAAGTCGTTTCTGACTATCTGGCGCAGGCCGAGTTCACACCGTATCTTGACGAGTTGGGCTTTAACCTCGTGGGTTATGGCTGTACCACCTGTATAGGTAATTCCGGACCGTTGCCCGATCCTATTGAGACGGCTATCAAAAAAGGCGACCTCACGGTCGGCGCAGTGCTTTCCGGCAACCGTAATTTTGAAGGCCGCATCCATCCGCTCGTCAAGACGAACTGGTTGGCGTCACCGCCGCTGGTAGTCGCTTACGCGCTGGCGGGGAATATGAATATTAACCTGACGAAAGACCCGTTAGGTCATGACAGAAAAGGCGATCCCGTTTACCTGAAAGATATCTGGCCAACTGCCCAGGAAATCGCCCGGGCCGTTGAGCAAGTCTCTACCGCGATGTTCCATAAAGAGTATGCCGAAGTATTTGAAGGCACGCCGGAATGGAAAACGATTCAAGTTGATCGGGCTGATACCTATGGCTGGCAGTCTGACTCGACCTATATCCGTTTGTCGCCGTTCTTTGATGGTATGCAGGCTACGCCGGATCCGGTACAGGACATTCATGGCGCACGCATTTTGGCGATGTTAGGCGACTCGGTGACCACCGATCACATTTCTCCTGCCGGTAGCATTAAAGCGGATAGCCCGGCCGGTCGGTATCTACAAAGCCACGGCGTTGAGCGCAAAGACTTTAACTCCTACGGTTCCCGCCGCGGAAACCATGAAGTGATGATGCGCGGTACTTTTGCCAATATACGTATCCGCAATGAGATGGTGCCTGGCGTGGAAGGCGGAATGACGCGGCATTTACCGGGGACGGAAGTGGTAGCTATCTATGATGCGGCCATGCAATACCAACAGGAGAATGTTCCGCTGGCGGTCATTGCCGGTAAGGAATATGGTTCTGGCTCCAGTCGTGACTGGGCTGCGAAAGGCCCACGCTTGCTGGGTGTGCGCGTGGTGATTGCTGAGTCCTTTGAGCGAATTCACCGTTCTAACCTGATCGGCATGGGGATTTTACCGCTTGAATTCCCACAGGGGGTTACGCGTAAAACGCTGGGATTAACCGGTGAGGAAGCGATTGATATTACGGATCTGCAAAACATTAAACCGGGGGCGACAGTTCCGGTAAGTTTGACCCGTGCGGATGGGCATAAAGAGGTGATTTTATGCCGTTGCCGCATCGATACCGCGACGGAGTTAACGTATTACCAGAACGATGGCATTCTGCACTACGTCATTCGTAATATGTTGAACTGACATGTAAAAAGCCTGCGTGAGCAGGCTTTTTTCTGTACCGGGTAAATGGAAATTATTTATTTAACAAATGGCCCATTTTCGCGGCTTTGGTATCCAGATAATGTTCATTATTCGGGTTACGGCCCACAATCAACGGCACGCGTTCAACGATATTGATACCCGCCTCGGTCAGAATTTCCACCTTCTTCGGGTTATTGGTCAACAAACGTACCTCGTCAACGCCCAGCAGCTTGAACATGTCCGCACACAGTGTGAAATCACGCTCGTCTGCAGCAAAGCCTAACTGATGATTGGCTTCAACGGTATCATAACCCTGGTCCTGCAGCGCATAGGCGCGGATTTTATTTAACAGTCCAATGTTGCGCCCTTCCTGACGATGATAGAGCAGAATGCCACGCCCTTCTTCGGCAATATGCGACAGGGCTGCTTCGAGCTGGAAACCGCAATCGCAACGCAGGCTAAACAGCGCATCGCCAGTCAGACACTCAGAGTGGACACGCGCCAGGACAGGCGTTTGGCCTGTAATATCGCCAAAAATCAGTGCGACATGATCGTGTCCGGTTGCCAGTTCTTCAAATCCCACCATCAGGAAATCACCCCAGGGGGTTGGCAGTTTGGCTTCTGCCACACGTTTAAGCTGCATGTAATTCTCCAGATTATGCTGGCACTGTCGTGCCGTCGCCTGTTGGCTTCTGTTCTGTATTGCACTATTTTGCCATAAGCCAGCGATGTTCACCTAATTGCGACAACGGATTCGCTTTTGGAATGGCACAAAATTGTCAATTTTCCCGGCGTGCGCATTTTTCAGTTATGATTGTGAGACTTATCAACGAAAGGAGAGGCAATGCTTTCAATTGCAAAGCGCACCGCAGTCGGCGCCGGACTGCTGCTTATCATGCCGGTTGCTGTATGGGTATCAGGCTGGAACTGGCAACCTGGGCATAATGTCTGGTGGTTAAAATCCCTGTTCTGGGTAACGGAAACGGTGACACAGCCATGGGGGATTATCACTCACGTAGCGCTCTGTGCATGGTTTTTATGGTGTCTGCGTTTTCGTCTGAAAGCGGCGGTAATGCTGTTTGCGATCCTGGCGGTGGCGATTTTAGTTGGGCAGGGCGTGAAGTCATGGGTTAAAGACAAGGTGCAGGAGCCGCGGCCATTTGTCGTATGGCTGGAAAAAACGCATCATATTCCGGTGGATGAGTTCTACACTTTAAAACGGAAAGATCGCGGGAACTTAGTCAAAGAACAATTAGCCGAACAGCGGGACGTGCCAACGTTTCTACGTAAGCACTGGCAAAAAGAAACAGGATTTGCTTTTCCCTCCGGGCATACAATGTTTGCTGCCAGTTGGGCTTTGCTGGCGGTAGGATTGCTGTGGCCGCGCAGACGTACGCTGACTATAGCATTCTTACTCATCTGGGCGACGGGTGTGATGGGGAGCCGCTTGCTGCTGGGAATGCACTGGCCCCGTGATTTGGTGGTCGCAACGCTGATTTCCTGGCTGTTGGTGACCCTGGCAACCTGGCTTGCGCAGCGGATATGCGGACCCTTAACACCGCCAGTGCAGGAGACAAAAGAAATCGCGCAGCGTGAGCAAGAAAGTTAGCTATGATTGATTTTTCGAATTTTGCCCTTAAATCAGAAGGCATAAAGCGCTTTTCCATTTCGCACTCGGTGTGAAAATGGTAATTTAAAGGGCTCAACGCGGTAAGTTGGACACGATTTATTCGCTTAAACCACATAACGGGAAGTAATGTGAAATATTTACTCATTTTCTTACTGGTGTTGGCGATTTTTGTTATTTCGGTGACATTAGGTGCGCAAAACGATCAACAGGTTACGTTTAATTACCTGCTGGCTCAGGGTGAGTATCGTATCTCTACGCTGCTTGCTGTATTGTTTGCCGCAGGTTTTGCGATTGGTTGGCTAATTTGCGGCCTTTTCTGGCTGAAGGTTCGAGTGTCTCTTGCGCGCGCCGAACGTAAAATCAAACGACTGGAAAACCAGCTTGCGCCTGCGACCGACGTTGCGGTACCCGCCGATTCGTCGGTTGTAAAGGAATAATTATTTATGTTGGAGTTGTTGTTTCTGCTTTTACCTGTAGCCGCTGCCTATGGGTGGTATATGGGTCGCAGAAGTGCGCAACAAACAAAGCAGGATGAAGCCAACCGACTTTCCCGTGACTATGTCGCCGGGGTTAACTTCCTCCTGAGCAACCAACAAGATAAAGCGGTGGATCTGTTCCTTGATATGCTGAAAGAGGACACGGGCACCGTTGAGGCTCATCTCACCCTCGGAAACCTGTTCCGTTCGCGCGGTGAAGTCGATCGTGCAATCCGCATCCACCAAACGCTTATGGAAAGTGCCTCGCTGACATACGAACAGCGCTTGCTGGCAGTGCAACAACTGGGCCGCGACTACATGGCCGCAGGCCTGTATGACCGTGCGGAAGACATGTTCAATCAGCTTACTGATGAAACAGATTTTCGCGTTGGGGCATTACAACAGTTGCTGCAAATTTATCAGGCAACCAGCGAATGGCAAAAAGCCATTGACGTTGCAGAGCGTCTGGTAAAGCTTGGCAAAGACAAACAACGCATTGAGATAGCGCATTTCTATTGCGAACTGGCGTTACAGCAAATGGGCAACGACGATATGGATCGTGCCATGACGCTGTTGAAAAAAGGGGCGGCAGCAGACAAAAACAGCGCCCGTGTTTCCATTATGATGGGGCGCGTATATATGCTGAACGGCGATTACTCAAGGGCGGTCGAAAGTCTGCAACGGGTGATTTCTCAGGATAAAGAGCTGGTCAGTGAAACGCTGGAAATGCTGCAAAGCTGCTACCAGCATCTGGGCAAAAATGATGAGTGGGCAGAGTTTTTACGCCGTGCGGTTGAGGAAAATACCGGTGCCGCCGCTGAACTGATGCTTGCAGATATCCTTGAGGCGCGTGAGGGAACTGATACCGCTCAGGTTTATATTACTCGTCAGCTGCAACGCCATCCTACGATGCGTGTATTCCACAAGCTGATGGATTATCATCTTAACGAAGCAGAAGAAGGGCGCGCCAAAGAGAGCCTGATGGTGCTGCGCGATATGGTCGGGGAGCAGGTACGTAGTAAGCCGCGCTATCGCTGTCAGAAATGCGGGTTTACCGCTTATACGCTGTACTGGCATTGTCCATCCTGCCGTTCATGGTCAACCATTAAACCTATTCGTGGGCTTGATGGGCTGTAATTTTTAAAAAAGCCTCAACTTAGTTACAACATCCTTATAGGGTGTAATCGTCCCATCATCAACCTCCACAGCCGGTTCGCCTGGCAGAAATGTAATCGCGCCTGTTAATTTTCTATTGCCGCAGGTAGAATGCACGCCGTTTACCCATTTTGCGCCACCGGTGGCGCCCATCCTCAGGAAGGTCTGGTCATGACGTTTACTGCTTCATCTTCTTCTCGTGCTGTTACTGATTCTCCTGTCGTTGTCGCTCTTGATTACGCAAATCGTGATAAAGCATTAGCTTTTGTCGACAGAATTGATCCTCGTGATTGCCGTTTGAAAGTGGGCAAAGAGATGTTCACGCTTTTTGGACCTCAGTTGGTCCGCGAACTACAACAGCGCGGTTTTGACGTCTTTCTGGATTTGAAATTTCATGATATTCCCAATACAACTGCACATGCCGTAGCTGCGGCTGCCGACCTTGGCGTGTGGATGGTTAACGTACACGCCTCTGGCGGGGCGCGCATGATGACGGCAGCCCGTGAGGCCCTGGTGCCTTTTGGTAATGATGCGCCATTGCTGATTGCTGTGACGGTGCTGACCAGCATGGAAGCCAGCGATCTGGCCGATCTCGGTGTGACGTTGTCACCTGCGGAGCATGCTGAAAGACTGGCGCGTTTAACCCAACATTGCGGGCTGGACGGAGTCGTATGCTCTGCCCAGGAAGCGGTACGTTTCAAACAGGCGTTTGGACAGGCATTTAAGTTAGTGACCCCGGGTATTCGTCCTGAAGGCAGCGAGGCGGGCGATCAGCGTCGTATTATGACGCCAGAGCAGGCGCAGTTAGCCGGTGTGGATTACATGGTGATTGGGCGTCCGGTCACGCAGTCTGCCGACCCGGCGCAGACGCTGAAGATGATCAATGCCTCTCTGAAACGAGGTGTGTAAATGAGCGATTCAAACTCTCGCCTGGTCTATTCAACCGACTCCGGACGCATTGATGAACCGAAGGTCGCCCCTGAACGCCCAAAGGGTGATGGTATTGTCCGCATTCAACGCCAGACCAGCGGTCGT
>NZ_JAHLQZ010000138.1:0-11365 GCF_018919505.1 Citrobacter sp. S55_ASV_140 | reverse complement strand
TTTATGTGATTGAGATCACGGCATTATAGTGTTCGCTTGCCTAAATGCCGTGTTTCCCCACTGACACAGTATCTGACTGAGATACTTAGATGACGATATAACAGTAAGGCGTTTGTTCGATGTCTCTTAACAACACATGTTTCTTACGTGATTTAGTCAGGTAATATTTTTCATCCAGATAGTGGTCAATAAGTTCATCGAGGCGCTCTTTGTCTATGCGGGGTGTTACCCCGAGCGTCCAGAAGCTACGCAGCTCTAATTCTGAACGTTTGATTTTGGCGCTTTTAACCAAATCCGCAATCATATTTCTGACGCAACTTGTCGGATCCTGGTTCTGCTTGAGTTCAAGTGCAATGTAGCTGTCCTGAGTCCAGCCTTTTTTCCGCAACAAGAAATCTGCACGTACAGACAAACGCTGTGGATTTTTCCGCAGATCGCAGGCGAGAGTTTGTTCACGCCACCATTCATGACCCGTCGAAGCCAAAAGATTGGCAAATTCTATCTGCATCCAGACTTCCCAACCGGAGATGTTGTACTGATCGATGATATTAAGTTTTTGACGAATATCTTCACGTTCAAAAAAGTGGTGCGCCAGGGTGGATAGGTGATCAAAATCGCGATTCAACATACAAGCATCCTTTCCTTAAAAACGGGAATCCTACACCTAAGACGCAACGGAACGAGTAATTTTTTGCGTAATTTGTCATAGGGAACGAAATTTAATGCGGAAACGATAATTATGTAGCAATTGCTGGCACCATAAAGTTTTCTCTTTCCAGGCCGAAAACCAGAGTATCTGTCTAGCGGAAAGAGAAAACATGTTAAAACGAATGAAGATTGTTACCAGCTTACTGCTGGTATTGGCGCTATTTGGCCTTTTACAGCTCGCCTCAGGCGGCTTGTTTTTTAACTCACTGAAGAATGACAAAGAGAACTTTACCGTTCTGCAAACCATTCGCCAGCAGCAGTCTGCGCTGAACGCTACCTGGGTTGAGCTACTGCAAACGCGTAATACCCTGAACCGGGCGGGGATTCGCTACATGATGGATCAGAGCAACATCGGCAGCGGCGCGACCGTTGCAGAACTGATGCAGGTGGCGAGCAATGCCCTGAAGCTGACCGAAAAAAACTGGGCGATTTACGAGTCGCTTCCGCGCGATCCGCGTCAAAGCGAAGCCGCGTTCCAGGAGATCAACCGCACCTATGACATCTATCACGGCGCGCTGGCGGAGCTGATCCAGTTACTGGGTGAAGGCAAGATCAACGCGTTTTTTGATCAACCGACTCAGAGCTATCAGGACGGTTTTGAGAAGCAGTACATGAATTACATGCAGCAGAACGATCGCCTGTATGACATCGCGGTTGAGGACAATAACGCTTCCTATAGCCAGGCGATGTGGGTGTTGGTGTGTGTACTGATTACCGTGCTGGCCGCTATCGTTGCGGTGTGGTTTGGTATCAAACTGACGCTGATCTCTCCGATGAACCGCCTGATTGAAAGTATTCGTCATATCGCCAGCGGCGATTTGGTGAAGCGTATTGAGGTGGAAGGTTCCAACGAGATTGGACAACTGGCGGAAAGCCTGCGCCACATGCAGGGTGAACTGATGAACACCGTGGGTGACGTGCGTAACGGCGCTAACGCGATTTACAGCGGTGCCAGCGAGATTGCGATGGGCAACAACGATCTCTCCTCACGTACCGAGCAGCAGGCGGCTTCTCTGGAAGAAACGGCGGCCAGCATGGAACAGCTGACGGCGACCGTGAAGCAGAACGCCGAAAACGCGCGTCAGGCCAGCCATCTGGCGCTGAGCGCTTCGGAAACCGCGCAGAAAGGCGGTAAAGTGGTCGATAACGTGGTGCAAACCATGCGCGATATCGCTTCCAGTTCGCAGAAAATCGCCGATATTATTAGCGTTATCGACGGTATTGCCTTCCAGACCAATATTCTGGCGCTCAACGCCGCGGTAGAAGCCGCACGTGCGGGCGAGCAGGGGCGTGGTTTTGCAGTGGTTGCGGGTGAAGTGCGTAACCTGGCCCAGCGTAGTGCGCAGGCCGCGCGCGAGATCAAGAGCCTGATTGAAGACTCGGTCAGCCGTGTGGATGTGGGGTCAACGCTGGTGGAAAGCGCCGGTGAAACCATGGATGAGATCGTCAATGCGGTGACCCGCGTGACTGATATCATGGGTGAAATTGCCTCCGCCTCTGATGAGCAGAGCCGCGGTATCGACCAGGTGGGTCTGGCCGTTGCAGAGATGGATCGCGTGACGCAGCAGAACGCCTCGCTGGTGGAAGAATCCGCCGCTGCCGCCGCGGCGCTGGAAGAGCAGGCCAGCCGTCTGACCCAGGCCGTAGCCGTGTTCCGTATTCAGCATGACCAGCAGCGCGCGCGCGACGTTGCCGCCGCTAAACCGGTTTCAACGGTCCAGCCGCGTAAAGCAGCGGTAACTGATGCCGGGGATAACTGGGAAACGTTCTAAGCCTGTGATGCCCGATAAGGCGTAGCCGCCATCGGGCAATCAGCGCAGCATCAGGCGCATGGCGCAGCGTCGTTCGTACGTCTGCCCGTGCGCCACCTCTTCAGCTCTTTTTTCGCGCAATTCCGGCGAAAGCGTCTCGTCAGCCAGCATTTCAAAACCCAGTCGCGCATACAATGGCGCATTCCACGGCACATCGCGGAAAGTGGTCAGCGTCAATGACGTATAACCTTTCTCGCGAGCCTGTTCGGCAACATAGCCAATCAACCTGCGGCCAATTCCTTTTCCCTGCCACTCCAGATGCAGCGACAGTTCAGCAATAAACAGCGATGACCCCAGCGTTTCGGCTACCAAAAAACCGACCGGACGCTCATCGACCTGCGCCAGCCAGCTCATGCCGGCGGCGGCAAATGCCCGATGCTGAGCAGCCGATATAATCTGGTCGTCAGCAATCCACGCCAGGTCGGGGATGAGTAAAAAACGTTGCCCCGCAGATCGTTCGATGGCGGGAAGAGCGGCAGTTTCTGCCAGAGTCGTGGCGCGCAAGATAATGTTCATACGTGGAGCATAACATGCCCGATAAGCGCGGTGTTATCGGGCATCTGGAGGATTAATCTTTACGCGGATCGCTAATGGGCTGGCGTACCAGGATGATGTAGGCGAGGGCGCCCACCATGGTGACGCAACCGCAGATAATCAGCGCCAGGCGGAAAGAGTTAGTGGTATCCACAATAAAGCCGGTAACGATCGGCGCGAAGGACGCGCAGATAAAACTGGCAAAGTTCTGGATACTGCCTACGGAGGCGGTCATACGTGAAGCGACGGCGACGTGGATCAAGCCCCAGCAGGAGGTTCCGGCGAAGTGGATACAGAACAGCGCCATACCGATCAGTAACACCGCGGCCATTGACGTTGTCGCCTGCGGTACCACGAAGGTGAAGGCTGCAGAGCAGAACATCCCGGCGATAATACAAATCTTCCGGCTCTTAATCGGTGCCATACCGCCTTTCACCAGCCAGTCGGTGACAAAACCGTTAATCAGCATGCCAGCTGCGCCAAACAGGAACGGAATGGCCGCCATTAAGCCGGTGCTTTTTAAATCCAGGTTGTAGGAGGTCTGCAGGTAGCCCGGCAGCCAGGCCAGGTATAACCATGCGGTGTAGTTGATGCCGCTAAAGCCCAGCATCATGCCCCACATGGTACGGTTGCGGAACAGGCTGCGCCATTCGGCAAAGCTCAGCGGATCGCGGCGGGCATTGACGCTGCCGGCGTTCAGGTAAGCCTGTTCTGTGGCGCTCAGATCAATCTGCTCGCGGTTGCGATACAACATGTACCAGCCGATGGCGAGGAAAATGCCCAGCACGCCGATGGTAATAAACATCCAGCGCCAGCCCATAACCAGCATCATTGCAGCCAGAATCGGTGGACTAATGGCGACGCCGATGGTGGAGGCGGCGTTAAATAAACCCATGGGGCGGCCGCGCTCTTTGATGTTAAACCAGTCGTTGATGACTTTTACGCCGCACGGGTTCATGGGCGCTTCGCCGATCCCCATGCCAATACGCACCAGCACAAACTGAGTGAAGCTGTGTACCATCCCGGACAGCGCCTGAAACAGCGACCAGAAGAACATCCCGAGTCCTAACATAATGCGCGGACCCTTGCGATCCAGCAGCGGGCCGCAGGGCAGTTGTGCAATACCGTAAGCGAGAGAGAAGACCGACAGCAGGACACCGATTTGCGTGGCGCTCAGCCCCAGTTCTTCCCGAATTGTTAAGTTGGCGACTGATAATGAACTACGGTCGAGGTAATTAATCACCGCAGCAAAAAATAATAAAATCATTGCTGTGGTCTGAATACGTTTAATTCGGCTACTGCGTTGTACCATGCCCTCAGGCGGAACATTAATATCCGCTGATGACGACGTGTCAAACGAAGAACTCGGGTCGAGGGTAATATTATTTTTTTCCACGCCGGACTCCTGAACCTCAATAATTTATTTTCACACAGCAGTGGGCTGTGCAGTATTGAAAAAATACCAGTGATGAATCAATTTACTCATCACCGCTCACAAAAGTTTTTAATGCAGTCGACTTAGCGTGAGCATAGGCAAGAGGTATTTTTCAGGGGTTTATATTTTTATAAAATCGTGCTCCCGGTAATGGTTTGCTGTTTTTTATCGGTACTTAATGCGCAGCAGCGCTACTTTGATTAATGGAGCGGATCATCGATTGTTTGGCTGTATTCAAATGGTTACATAGCGCCAGGGTGGCATCCAGGTCGCTGCGGCAGATCAGCGCGCTGAGGATGGTCATATGCTCATCGATGGCAATGATATTGCGCTGTTTAAGATCGCTTTCATCCCACTGATAGTGGAAGTGGAAAATCACGGAGATGATTTCAAGTGATTGATTAAAAAATATATTGTCGGCAGCAGAGAGCAGTAAAGCATGAAACTCACGGTCTAACTGCGAGAACATACGAAAGCTGCTGCCGATGCTGTCGCGCAGGATGCGATGGCGCTCCAACAGCGTTTTGGCCTGCAGCCAGCGCGGGTCATCATCGGGCAGATTGAGGAAATGCTGCAAAGAATGGGTCTCAAGCATTTCTCTGAGTTCAAACAGCTGTTCCGCATAGGCCTGATCGAACTGCTTCATGCTCCACTGACCGCGTTTTTCGTTTTTAATCAGGTTGTAACGTTCGAATTTTAAAAGATATTCCCGCACAACTACCGGACTGACACCTGCGGCTCTGGCAAGCTGCAGTTCGGAGAAACTCTCGCCTGCGCGCAACTGGCGCTGGTTGATCATGGTGAAAAAAGCCTGCTCGAAGATCCGGTTTTGCTCGGTCATGGAGGCGGTGGTGCAGGCAAAACCGTCGTCATGGTCAGGTTTACGCACGATGACATAGTGGCTGCCGACCTGTGTCAGTACGCCGCATTCGCTTAAATGGCTCAGCATATGGCGCACGGTGGTGCGACTGATGTTGTACATCTCGGCCAGCGCGCTTTGCGACGGAAGTGGGGAAGGGATATGACCACGCGCCATATCATCGATTATTTGGTTAATCACATTGTGGCGTAAGTTCTGTGAACGGCTCATGGTGTCTCCTTTTTCGCTATTAAAACCCGATTTAAAACATTTTTATGCGCTGAGATTCACAGATTACGTTTCCGCTTTCTCCGGTTTTTTTATTTTCGTCGATATCTGAGGCAACAAAAAAACAGGAGAGCAGAATCATGTCTACGATGAATACGTTGATTTGCCAGGAACCTAAAAAATTAGTCTGGAAAGAGCGTGAAATACCTGTTCCGGGTGAAGGTGAGGCATTAATAAAAATTAAGTCGGTGGGGATTTGTGGCACCGATATTCATGCCTGGGGCGGCAATCAACCTTTTTTCAGCTATCCACGTGTATTAGGCCATGAAATATGTGGGGAAATTGTCGGGCTGGGTAAAAATATACAAAATCTGAAAAATGGCCAGCAGGTGGCGGTTATTCCTTACGTGGCCTGTCAGCAGTGTCCGGCATGCCAGAGCGGGCGCACCAACTGCTGCGAGAATATTTCAGTGATTGGCGTGCACCAGGATGGCGGCTTCAGCGAATACTTGTCCGTGCCGGTGACCAACCTGCTGGATGCGCAGGGCATTGACCCGCAGGCGGCGGCGTTGATTGAGCCTTATGCCATCAGCGCACATGCGGTACGTCGGGCGGCGGTAGCGCCGGGTGAGCAGGTGCTGGTGGTCGGTGCCGGTCCGATTGGTCTGGGCGCGGCGGCGATTGCCAAAGCCGATGGCGCGCAAGTGGTGGTGGCGGATACCAGCGCCGCGCGCCGGGAGCATGTGGTTTCCCGACTGGATCTTCCGGTTATCGATCCGTCTGCTGAAGATTTTGATGCGCAATTGCGCGCTCAGTTTGGCGGCTCGCTGGCGCAAAAGGTCATTGATGCCACGGGGAATCAGCATGCGATGAACAACACGGTGAATTTGATTCGCCATGGGGGCAGCATCGTTTTCGTTGGGCTGTTTAAAGGCGATTTACAGTTCTCCGATCCTGAGTTCCACAAGAAAGAGACCACCATGATGGGCAGTCGCAACGCGACCCCGGAAGATTTTGCCAAGGTTGGCCGCCTGATGTCGGCAGGCAAACTGACCGCCGACATGATGCTCACGCACCGTTACGCGTTTGCCCAACTTGCAGAGATCTACGAGCGGGACGTGATTAACAACCGGGAACTGATTAAAGGCGTGATCACGTTCTGAGAGGATAAGTGTGATGAAAACATTGAATCGACGTGATTTTCCGGGTGTCAGCTACCCTACGCGCGTGATCCAGTTTGGTGAAGGTAATTTTCTGCGGGCGTTTGTCGACTGGCAACTGGATATCCTTAATGAGAAAACGGATCTCAATGCTGGCGTGACCATCGTTCGCCCGATTAATACCGATTTTCCGCCGTCGCTGAATGCTCAGGATGGGTTATATACCACGCTTATTCGTGGGTTGAACGAGCAGGGCGAGGCGGTAAGCGAGGCGCGGCTGATTCGTTCGGTAAATAACGAAATCAACCCGTACAAGGATTTCGCGGCGTATCTGACGCTGGCGCACAATGCGGACATCCGCTTTGTGTTTTCGAACACCACTGAAGCCGGGATTAGCTATCACGCGGCGGACCGTGTGGATGATGCCCCGCCGGTGAGTTTTCCGGCCAAACTGACGCGACTGCTGCTGGAGCGCTTTAACCATTTTGCGGGGGCGGTGGATAAGGGCTGGGTGATTATTCCTTGCGAACTGATCGACTATAACGGCGATGCGCTTAAAACGCTGGTGCTGCAGTATGCGCAGGACTGGCAGCTTCCTGCGGCGTTTGCCGATTGGGTGGAAACGGCGAATACCTTCTGTTCCACGCTGGTTGACCGCATTGTTACCGGCTACCCGCGCGAAGAAGCCGCCGCGCTGGAAGCTACGCTTGGCTATCACGATGCATTTCTCGATACCGCGGAACACTTTTATCTGTTCGTGATTCAGGGACCTGCATGGCTGGCTGAAGAGTTAAAGCTGGCGCAATGCCCTCTGAATATCCGAGTAGTAAACGATATTAAGCCGTACAAGGAACGTAAGGTCGCGATTCTGAACGGCGCGCATACGGCGCTGGTGCCGGTTGCCTGGCTGTGCGGGCTGGATACCGTTGGCGAAGCGATGCAGGATGCCGATGTCCGCCGTTTTGTCGAGCGGGCGGTTAGCGAGGAAATTATACCGGTATTGGATCTCGACGCCGATGAACTGCGAGAATTTGCCGGTGCGGTGAGCGGGCGTTTTCAGAACCCCTACATTCGCCATCAGTTACTTTCCATCGCGCTTAACGGCATGACCAAATTCCGCACCCGTATATTGCCGCAACTGCTGGCGGGCCAGCAAAATGGATGTTGGCCTGTGCGCTTAACCTTCGCTCTGGCCGCGCTGTTGGCGTTTTATCGCGGTGAACGGGCCGGGGAAGGCTATCCATTGCAGGATGACGAGCAGTGGATAAATCTGTATGCCAGCCTGTGGCCGCAAGTTGGCAATGATTTAACGCTGCGGGAACTGGTGAATGCAGTGCTCGGCGAGGCCGCGCACTGGGGTGAAGATTTAACGTTATTGCCAGGTCTTGCTGAGCAGGTGACAGCCAATCTGGAAATGATTCTGGTACAAGGTATGCGTCAGGCGGTGAACAGTCTGGAATAAGGTTGCCATGCAGCGCCCGGAGTGGTGTTGGGCGCTGTTTTTTTTAACCCTGAGCTGCCACCACTTTGATTTCAACCATTCCGATCCCCAGCTTCCGCGGCGAGTGGCCGAGAATATTGCCCTCGTTGGTGGCAACCGGATCGGGTGGGATAATCACCAGCGTATTGGCATCTGCCGGGTTTTCAAAATGTAAGGTAGTGGTGCTGATATCATGGCTTAACACCAGCGTCTGTTCTTCATTGCCAACGCGCACGGGTATCGGGCGATTGGCGTTATCGCCATAGGCTTTGGCGGTGATGACCAGATCGAATTTTTTCGGCAATGGCGCTTTGTATTCGATTTTTACCTCTTCACTGAGCTGCGCATTGGACCAGCGTCCCCAGGATTCGGGGCGTGAAATACCACTAAATTGTTTCACCTCTTCCGGCGCGCCCGCCACGTTAAAGACGAAGCTGTCGGCTTTGTAGCGAATATCGTTATCGACAATTTTCAGCGTATCGACGTTTCCTTTGTAGCGCTCCATGTCGATCACCGTGTCTTTAAAGACGGTTTTGCTTTTCCATTTGGCTTTGTCAACGTGCTGCACAATTTGTTGCCCGCCCAGTTGCCCCTGAGAGACGCACCAGTCGGTGGAAAGCGCCAACTCCGGCGCCCACAGCTGCGCCATTTTGTAGCAGCGATCGACCCAGACAAAGTTATCGCGCGGCGCGAAATCCGCCAACTGGAAGCGCAACGGCGCCGAGTATTCGCTTTCTGGTAGTGGTTCGACGCGTTTATCCGATACGCGCAGCAGCAGTGGCAGGCGGAAATGGCTACCGGAGAACGCGATCATGTTCTTGTCCTGGTCAATGGTGAACTCTTTCATCTCTTTCGGGAAATTCCACAGGCGGATGATATCGGGCTTCCACGCCAGCATTTTTTCTTTGATGTTGAGGAATACTTCCGACACGGATTCGCCCGACAAACTGCTGCGGCCAAGGCCGATAAAGTTATCGCCGCCCAGAATATCCAGCACCGTTGCGCCGTTATCCATCGTGTTACGTTTCACCGCCAGCGTATCCTGTTGCGGCTGGTCGCCGCGTAGCACGAAGAACAGGTTGTTGCGGTCCTGCTTGTTCAGATACTTCCAGGCGGTGTTGTTCATTGCCAGATGATCGGACGAAACCACGATCACGGTATCTTTAAACCACGGGGATGCTTTGATTTTATTAATAAATTCAGCGATGTTTTCCTGACTGCAGCTCACCGCGCTGAAAGATTGATTGGCCTTACCGTCGATGTCATAACGTTTACGGTTACAGCTACGAGAGATAAAACCATCCGGATGATGGGTATCCACGGTCAGGGTAAACAGTGAAAAACGTTGTCCTGAACGCGATAGTTCTTCAAATTTTTTCCATGCTTCGTCCAGCACGGTGTCATCGTAAAAGCCCCAGTCGTTACGATATGCGGGATCCGCCACCACGCTTTTTAACTCTTCTGCGCCGTACAGATGATCAAACCCGTGAGATTTCAGGAACACATCCTTCCCGGCAAAGCGCAGGTTGGCCCCCTGCACAAAGTAGTTTTGGTAGCCGGAGTTTTTCAGGATATCGCCGAGACAGATATTGTTGGGGAAAAAGCTGGAAACCGATGCCGAGGCGTTGCCTTCAAATGGCGCAAATAACGGGATGCCACATTGCGAAGCGACCATGCCAGCGATGGTGTAATCCGTCCCTGGTAGCTGCATGGTGTTGCTGAAATCCATGCCTTCGTTTTTCAACGCGCCGAGCTCCGGGGTCAGATCCGGGAACGCCTCGTTATTAAAGTAGGTGCGTTCGAGACTTTCGCCGTAGATATAAACCAGGTTCAGCTTCGGATGAGGGATGGTTTTCGACGGCTCTTTATAATAGGTCAGGAAATCCGGATCGCCATCGCGCGACTGAGATTTCACCAGTTCAGTTATCTGGTGAAACGCCGGGCTGGCGTCAACGGAGGCCAGCGCCAGCAGCAGGGCCAGTAGGCTGTAACCCACGTGATGCGGGTGATGGCGACGGCGGCGAAGGATCCAGCCGAGGGCGACGAAGACGGTCGTCAGCGCCAGCGCAATGCCGACGCCAGGCAGAATATATTTCCCGATACCTGCGCCGGTCAGGCTGTTGGTCAGAGTATAAAGCACCGCGTCGTTGATTCCGTCGCCGGTAAAATAGTCACTGGCATACAGTGTGATATTTAAGACAATAAAAATCCCCAGCACCGTTAACGTGGCGGCAAACCACCAGGTATTGCGACCCGCTTTCCAGGCATAAATCAGCACTGAAGCGAGAAACAGAGTGATGGAGATTAATTCTGACACGGTCGATCCTCAGTAAACCGGGCACATGCCTGGCAGGCTAATCATTTAGTGAGAGAACAATGTAATAGCGTTGTTATATTGCTGCAATTGTAGTGACATTAAATTACGTTGTTATTCAGAATTGGTTTAGATATGCGCGTTTTTTTGCGGGTAATTACGGCTTTCGTGATGGCGGTCTGTATCGGCAGGAATAGGGGGATGCCGCGCAGGGGATACGCGGCATTTAATGCCTCAGGAAATGAAGTTCATACCCTGTTTTAACACCAGATCGCAGGCCTTGGTTTTTACCTGCTTCGCCAGCGAGCTATTACCAATCGTGTTCAGGTCCAGCTGTTGGCCATCTTTGGCGTTGAGCAGGCCCTGAATGCCGTCCATGTAGTTGGTGTCTTGTTTCTGCTCTGGGGCACTGAGGCCGAGTTTATCCAGCACCTGGTTTTTGACGTTTTGCGCGTCGGTGACCGAGGCCAGTTTCTGTTTGGCGCAATATTCCAGGATCCCGGCGGCGTTATTCATGCTGCTTGAGGTCAGTGACTGATTGCTGCCATTCAGCAGACTGGTCAGGGAGGAGAGCGACGAGCTGCCCTGCGAGCCGGAGCTTTGTTTGCTCAGTTCACTGGCCGCGCTGGAGAGCGAGTCCTGCCAGGAGGCGGCAAAAACGCTGGTGGAGATGAGCGTACTGGCGGCAAGCGCACAGCACAGCAGACGTTTGGTTGTTTTCATCATTATATGCAACTCGTGTTATGCCTTTTCAGCGCAGTATAGCGCTGGCAGCTTTAGGAGTGGTCCTAATACGTTAATACTCTTTTCCTGTTACCCGGCTACGGTAGCTGTCC
>NZ_JAHLQZ010000137.1:0-11394 GCF_018919505.1 Citrobacter sp. S55_ASV_140 | reverse complement strand
CTATCAATAATGCATATTTCTACTATTTCCGCATCATCTCCCAGCCCGGTGGTTTCGGTATCAATGAATAAATATCCTTCATCAAGCCATTGCGCTGCACGTTGGCTAATTGTCTTATTAATAATGTTCATACAGCACCTCCGTTATAGTGTTTGCCTTTCAGCTCTGAAATTTCCTGACAAGTGACACAGCACTGCACGCCCGGAATAGCGCGGCGGCGTGCTGGCGGGATCGGTGCATCGCACTCAATGCAGAGAACACGAGAAACGCCCGGCGTTCTGTTGCGGGCGGTGTGGATGTGGCGCTGACGTTCTTCTTCAACGCGCTGCTGTACAAGGTCCATTGAATCAGCCATCAGTGGAGCTCCTGCGCTTCGTTTTGAATGTTTTCAGCCGCAATACGCAACAGCTCCGCCGCTTCAACGTGATTAAGCTGGCGTGACGTGATATGGCAAGCCAGGCTATCGAGACGTGCTGCCATTGCCGCGGCACGTGCACGGCGTTCTTCCATGCGTGCATCAGTCAGCATCTGGTTAATGCCAGCATCATCTGGTCCTGTTTTGGTGATTCGGGTTTCAATATTTCGCATTGTTATTTCTCCTGAATTTGGGCAATAAGAAGCCCGGCGGGTTTACGCCTTTAATTTCGGTTGTTGGTTAATTCGGCATGGCTAGCCGATTTGGAAATAAACTCACCACTGTACGGAAATGGTTCATTGCTTTAATCAGCTCCCGCTTTTCGTCAGTCGTCAGCTCACTAACATTGACGCTATGACGTTCCGCCGGAATCTTTGCCATAAAGAATATTGCGGCTAGTGCGCGTTTATTCTGTTCATGGTTAATATCCCGTTGGTCCCGCATATCGCTAATAAAGCGCTCCAGTTCTGAATCAATATTTAAGCCAAACACTTTCGCCCTTAATTCCGCGATGTGGTTTAACCCATTAAGGCGGAGGCCAGCGCTTAGCGGAACAGTCGCAGCATCCCCTTCAATAGCCATGGTTTCCCCTGCTTTTTAGTGGACAGTTCAGCCAGCAGCACATCCTGAGAACGGCACGGGTGCCAGCGCTTGCCATCCTTCCCCATAATCCAGCCATGACCGCAGTGCATTGCAGGACTTTGCTTAACGAGCAGAGATGCAAAGGATGGTTCTTTAGTCAGCATAGCCACCTCAGATCAGACCGAACGAAGCGCCCAAGCCCGTCACGGTATCTACCGCGCTTGCCATCGCCGGATTCGCCTGCAAACGCGCATGCAATGAAACTGCAGTGAGTGCCATAAGGCGCGTAACAGAGTTGATGCTATTGATCACATCGCGACGGCCAGCACTGGTTTTTACATCACCGGATACTGCACCTGCAGCTACTCGCCCAATCTCAGCCGTTGCGCTCATGACGTAATGCGGCAGGTTCTCTTTTGCCACTTCATTTAATGGCACACACGGCAGGCAATGAATTTGTGCCAGAAAACCGTCAACCAGCGTTGAATCCTCAGTGAGATCGGTAAGCAGCAAGATTTCCGGCGCGGTGAGCTGATGCGGTTGTTCCGGATTTAGCTTGTTGCGCAGGGTTTGGACATTCATGCCAGCGCGTTCTGCCAACTTCGCCATGTTATGACGTAAAGCAAAAGCACGGCAGGCATCATCGAAATGCGGGTGTTTGGAAACTCGATAGTCAAACATAGCAAGAGACTCCGATGTATCTCAAAATGGAACTAACTAATAGCGACATTGCAATCAGAAAGCGCATCAACAGTGAGCGCGACGATGTTAATCATCACTTTCTCGCGTTTCTTGTCCTTACGCAGACGGTGGCGAGGCAAACGACCATCAGCGAGCATGTCGTTAATGGTGTCTACAGGCAGTCCTGTTAGCTCGCTGTAGCGTTCAATTGTGACGTGCGGTGTATTCAGAGTGATTGAAATGTTAGGGGTCATGATGCAACATCTCCTATTGGCTTGTGGTGAGCCGGTAGTAATCGTGACAAGTCCCCAAATGGGAACTAAATTGATACTAGGATCGCATAAGAGATATGTCAACATCAAAGTACCCAAATGAGATCAAAATAAATCCCAATCAGGGTGGCAAGGCTGCGATTGAGCGACTGGTCGAGGCATATGGATTTACAACTCGGCAGGCCCTTGCTGACCACTTAGGAGTGTCCAAAAGCACATTGGCTAATAGATACCTGCGAGATACCTTCCCCGCAGATTGGATAATTCAATGTGCCCTGGAAACAGGTACTTCGCTCAATTGGTTGACCACCGGGCAAGGTCTTAAGCTAAGTTCTCAAACAGCAACCACTGAAGAGCTCGTGAAGTTTCGTCTGGTTGCGGGAAAAATGGTTGAAGATGGCTCATGTGTATTTGACGCGTCATTTCTTCCCGCGAAGCTTTCTGCACCGATTGTTGTTCTGGACGGACCTACTACATACATCTGTGAGCAAAAATTTGCAGAAGTGCTTGATGGGTACTGGTTGATCAACATTGATGGAACTTATTCCATTAGGCTCATCACCAGGCTGCCTAAGGGCATGATTAAAATTTCTACTGTAGATAATAGTTTTGAATGTGCTTTTTCAGATATAGAAGTTATCGCATATGTGAGAAGCACAACTGTTTCAAATTGATAGAATAAAAGGACTTAGAAATGGATTTATTTCTTATAATAGTATTATTTTTAGCATTATCCTCGCCCGTCTTGGCTCTTATCTTGTACAAAATAGCCAAAAAAAATAAGTTAACAGTCACAAACTTATCATTAGAGAACGATAACTTAAAAAAAGAAAGAGACTCTCTAACAAATCAATTGAGCGAGTCCGATAAAAAAATAGCTCAAGCTATACGTGAGCACTCTGAGTTAGAAGGAAGAGCTGCCCCCCTATGGCAATATGCAGAGTTACACAGCGCGGTACTGGATGCAAAGAAAAAGATTAAGACAGCCGACTCTATAGCTAAACAGAAAATAGAAGAAGCTCAAATAATGGCAGCTAAAACAGTAAACGAAGCACATAATCAAGCTCAGCTCACAATAAGCAATGCAAATAGCGAAGCAATAGCTATCACCAAAGACGCTCGCGATGCACGCTTGAAAGCCAAAGAACGCCTTGATAATGCAAACAGTAAAGCGAATGAACTGATCTCAAATGCTAATGATAATGCAGTAAAAATAATTTCAAATGCTGAAGAAAGGGCAAAGGAGATTGCTGGATCAGCTTATGAAGCGAAAGAATTTGCAGAAAGATATGAATCCGTTGCCAAATCAATGAAGAATAAAATTGAAGGTTATGGGGATGAATGGATAATTCCTAATCGCAGTGTACTTGATGAGTTGGCGGAAAATTATGAGTTTACAGATGCAGGTAAGGAGTTGAAAAAAGCCAGAGAATTAACAGATTCATTAATAAGAACTAATAAAGCAGCCTCGTGTGATTATGTTGAACAGAATAGACGCACTACTGCAATCAACTTTGTTTTGGATGCTTTCAATGGAAAAGTAGACACTACTCTATCAAAAATAAAACATAACAACTTCGGTAAACTATCTCAGGAAATAAAAGATGCCTTTCAGCTAGTTAATTATAACGGTTCTGCATTTAGGTCAGCTAAAATAAGTGAAATATATCTTCAAGCACGACTTAATGAACTAAAATGGGGTGTTGCAGTTAATGAAATTATGCTTGAAGAGAAAGAAGAACAAAGAAGAATTAAAGAACAACTTCGCGAAGAAGAAAGAGCTCGCAGAGAGTATGAAAAAGCAATAAAAGAAGCTGAAAAAGAAGAAAAAGCCATTCAACAGGCCATTGATAAGGCGACCAAAGAATTAATGCTCGCTGGAGAAGAGCAACGCTTAGTTCTTGAACAGAAATTGGCTGAATTACAAGCTAAATATGAAGAAGCTGAAGCCAAAAACCAGCGAGCTATTTCAATGGCACAACAAACACGCTCAGGCCATGTTTATGTTATTAGTAACATCGGTTCCTTCGGCGAAAATGTATATAAAATTGGGATGACACGCCGCCTTGAGCCATTGGATCGCATTCGTGAACTTGGCGATGCCAGTGTGCCATTCTCATTCGATGTACATGCAATGATCTACAGTGATGATGCTCCATCATTAGAAAACCACTTGCATAAAGTATTTAACGACAAGCAATTGAACAAGGTTAACTCACGCAAAGAGTTCTTCAATGTTGGCATAAAGGATATTAAGTCTACTATTGAAAACATGAACATTAATGCGCATTGGACAATGTTTGCAGCAGCTAAAGAGTATAGAGAGTCTTTAGCCATTGAGAATGCGCGCAACGCAGTAACAGAAGAAAACGAAGAACTAATCGTTGCATAGCATGTATGATTTACGTTAATCATACATTGACCACTGTTTGAATATACAGTTAAATTTAGCCCTCAGACATGAGGGCTTTTTTATGGCAGTACGTAAACTCGGCACCGGAAAATGGATTTGTGAATGCTACCCTGCCGGACGCAGCGGGCGTCGCGTGCGTAAACAGTTCGCTACCAAAGGCGAAGCATTAGCTTTTGAGCGTCACACGATGGATGAGGCAGAAGCTAAGCCTTGGCTGGGTGAATCGGTAGACCGTCGAACTCTGAAAGATGTGGTTGAACTCTGGTTCAAACTGCACGGCAAATCCCTGACCGCTGGCGAGCATGTTTACGACAAATTGGTCCTGATGGTCGATGCACTCGGAAACCCTCTCGCAACAGATCTCAGTTCCAAATTGTTCGCGCACTACCGCGATAAACGCCTTACAGGGGAAATCTACTTTAGCGACAAGTGGAAGAAAGGTGCCAGCCCGGTAACTATCAACCTTGAGCAAAGCTACCTTAGCGGCGTTTTTAGCGAGCTGGCCCGACTAGGTGAATGGACAGCGCCGAACCCGCTGGAGAACATGCGCAAATTTACCATCGCAGAAAAGGAGATGGCCTGGCTGACGCATGAACAAATTACTGAGCTTTTGTACGACTGCAACCGCCAAAGCCCCCTGCTCGCTTTGGTCGTTAAAATCTGTCTGAGCACCGGAGCACGCTGGCGCGAAGCTGTGAACCTAACTCGTTCTCAGGTTACGAAATACCGGATCACATTCGTCAGGACCAAAGGCAAAAAGAACCGAAGCATTCCGATTAGCAAAGAGCTGTATGAGGAAATCATTGCCCTAGACGGTTTCAAGTTCTTCACTGACAGCTACTTCCAGTTTTTATCTGTAATGGATAAGACTTCTATCGTGCTTCCACGCGGTCAGCTAACACACGTTCTGCGTCATACGTTCGCAGCACACTTTATGATGTCGGGGGGCAATATTCTTGCACTGCAGCGTATACTTGGTCACCACGATATCAAAATGACTATGCGCTATGCGCACCTTGCACCAGAACACCTTGAAACTGCATTGTATCTCAATCCACTCGCCACTATGACAAAGGGATAAGATTAATAATATTTTTGTGATTCCCGTAAAAGAAAATGATAGCATCAGAGAATATTAAGCATCTCAGCTTCAGTGTTTTTCTTTATTGGCATTTATAATAAACATGTTAAAAACAAAGACTATTAATTACTTAATCTTAATGTTGACATCCATTTTATCCTTTTGCACCTTTTCAAAAGGAAGTAATGTACATGTTAATGGGTATTTTCGCAGTAATGGAACCTACGTACAGCCTCACTATCGCTCAGCGCCAGATCATAATTTTTACAATAACTGGAGCACAAAAGGAAATACGAACCCCTACACAGGGAAAATTGGTACGAAGGAATCTCCCACCAACTCATACTCTTACCAGCATTCGGGCACCGCAACTAATACTCTCAGTGGATCTAGCCCTAACCTAAAAAATTCGCCTTCCCAAGGGTCACTTTCGCCAGATAAACAATATCCATATACAAGCGAAAATTATATGGAAATTCAAAAAAGGAAAGATGTTCAACGAGCATTGTATTGGAAACAGAAAGGTTACAATTTTGATCCCAACTATATGACCAGCTTTATGATGGATCAAAAGGTTAAAGATATTGAGAGGGCGCACTACTGGAAATCACAAGGTTATGACTTTGACGCTAACTATACAACAAGCATCATGATGGATCAGAAAGTTAAGGATATACAAAGAGCTAACTATTGGAAAAAGAAAGGATACAACTTCAATTCTGATTACATGACTAGCTTCATGATGGATAAAAAAGTTAAAGATATTCAGAGAGCCGCCTACTGGAAAGCTAAGGGTTTAGATTTTAATCCAGACTATATGACCGACTTTATGATGGATATGGAAGCAAAGAAAAGAGGTATCCATTAGTAACACTTAGTGGCGACAAAGTGGCGGCAGCGGTTGGCATTGCCCCGTAATCGCCACTCCTTATCACTAACCTAACTTATTGGTTATCTTGTAACTCATTGTTTTCACTAACCAGTTTATATAAATGGGTTTTTTGTTGCCTGAAATTTGCTATCCCCCCTTCTCCCCGTAATTCCTCCCCAAATTTGCAGCACGCTGGTTATGGCACATACTTTTAATCGGTGCTTAAAGGTAACGGGAGTTTACTATGTTGCTTACTGGAAAGGTTGCGGTGATCTTCGGCGGCAGCGGTGCTATTGGTAGCGCGGTTGCACAGGCGATGGCACGCGAAGGTGCCCATGTATGCCTGGGCGCGCGCTGTCAGGAAAAACTTGATTGGGCGGCCAGTCGCCTGCGAATGGCGGGGGGTACCGTCGATACGTTTATCACCGATGTGCTCGACGAGCACGACACCTCAACACAAGTTACCCGCCTGGTACAGCAAACCGGTGGAATTGATGTGGTGGTTAACGCGACCGGCTTTATGCATGAACAGGGCAAGCGCATCGACGCATTATCCCTCTCTGAGTTTATGAGCGGTATCACCCCTTTCCTTGCGGCGCAGTTCAATATCGCAAAAGCCGTAACACCGCACATGGGCGGCGATCGAGCAGGCGTCATTCTCACCATCGTTGCGCCCGCCGCCCCGATGGCAATGCCCGGGCATCTCGGCCATATCGTCGGCTGTGCAGGAACAGAAGCGTTTATTAAAGCGCTTGCCAGCGAGACGGGACCAAAAAACATTCGTGTCGTCGGCGTGCGCTCGCATGCGATTGCGGACGCGGTAGCGGCCGGTTCCTATACCGGGGAGATTTTCACCGCGAAAGCACAGTCAATGGGTTTAACCGTCGAACAATGGTTAGGCGGTGCGGCACAAGGCACCATGATCGGACGCCTGCCTACGCTGGCACAAATCGCTGAGGTTACAACCTTTCTGGCTTCAGACCATGCCGGAGCAATAACCGCCACGGTGGTAAATATTACCGGGGGCGCAACTGTAAGCTAATTTACTCGCTTTTTTACGCCGTGCGCTGCTGCGAGTCTTTTTTTGCACTCGGGCGGGAACACAATGCTATACCGCACATAATAACCAACGCGCTCACCAGATGATATGAATGCAGAGTGACGTGCAAAAATATAACGCTAAATAATCCGCCACTCAGTGGGATCAAGTGTGAATATATCTCTCCGCGGGTTGCGCCAATGGCACTAATCCCTTTGTTCCATAACAGATATGACAGCCAGGAAGGAAAAATAACAAGGTATGCCAGCCCAGTAGTAACACCTGTATTGGTATAGCTATCCCAGCCCGGCATACCATTGCGCATCAGCTCCACAGCCAGTACCGGAATAAGCACCATCGCACCGAGCAGCGCGCTCACGGCGACAAAGGCGTTTCCCTTCACCTCACGCGGTTTAATGCGCAAAAAAGCACAATAAACAGCCCAACTTACCGCCGACCCCATGGTCCAGACATCGCCCTGATTCAGATGTGCAAATACCCGCGCGTGTATCATATCGCCCTGCGACACCAGCCAGGTAACACCAACTGTACTCAGGAGCACACCGGCTATATTTCGCGCAGAAATCCGCTCTTTAAAAAAGAACTTATTGATTAACAGAACGAGCGCCGGGGTGGTGGACATATAAATCGCCGCATTGAGCGAGGTTGTATATTGCAGGCCGATATACAGCGTTAAGGGAAAAAGAACCTGACCACAAAGCGCGAGGAAGACGATAGTACCAAAGGATTTTTTCATCACCGGCCATTGCTCTGTGACCTGACGAAAATAGAGCGCCATCAATAATAACGCGGTAAATATCCAGCGT
The DNA here is from genome assembly GCF_018919505.1 of Citrobacter sp. S55_ASV_140. Classification (NCBI taxonomy): domain Bacteria; kingdom Pseudomonadati; phylum Pseudomonadota; class Gammaproteobacteria; order Enterobacterales; family Enterobacteriaceae; genus Citrobacter; species Citrobacter sp. S55_ASV_140. The sequence goes on along the minus strand of NZ_JAHLQZ010000137.1, from coordinate 3,213 downwards.
GCCGCTGATAAAACAATGGGATCAACTTCAGCGACCAATAGATGACCAATCACATAATTTCCACCCCAAAAACAGGCAGCCAGACTGAGTAAAAGATAGGGCATATATGCGCCTTATTGTCAGTTGTACGGTATGACCACAAGGCTACGGCGGTGTGAAAATGAATGCTAATATAACGTTTTTATCCATGTGCATAGATTAAAACTATGAAATTTACGCTAAGGCAACTTGAGTTTTACATCGCACTTGCAGAAACATTACAAATTTCCAAAGCTGCTGCGCGCTGTCATATTTCTCAGTCATCAATGACTATTGCCATGCGGAATCTGGAAGAAGCATTAGACGTGCAGCTATTTGTACGTTACCCCAAAGGGGTGAAGCTCACCGCCGAGGGCGAGCGCTTTCTGGCACATGCCTGCAACATCATCAACAGTAGCCACTCGGCTGTTGACGACCTGCATGACAGGAGTGAAATTCTTACCGGCACGGTGCGCATAGGCATTGCCGAAACGCTCTCTGCTTATCTTATCCCGGATATACTCAACGATATTGAACGACGTTTTCCTTTGCTGGAGATCGTGTTTTATGAAGCTACAGCACCGGAACTGGTACAGGCGCTACGGGAACACGAGGTCGATTTTTGTCTGCTTCTGACCTCAAACATCAGCCATGATAACGACCTGGAGATCGAAACATTTATTCGTTCACAGCGCCGCCTGTGGACGTCTATTGGGCATCCGCTACAGAGCGAGTCTTCGATCCGTTTAAAAGACGTCGAGAAGCTTCCATTTTTACTGCTGGAAACCGATAAGTACCCTGACGTAATCATCGATTACTGGCAGCAGCGTGGCTATACGCCCAATATCAGTTTTCGCAGCAACTCTTTTGAAGCCATAAGAAGCCTGGTTGCAAAAGGCAGAGGCATAACCATTTTATCCGACCTGGTGTATCGCCCGTGGTCACTGGATGGTCTGCGCGTTATGCACAGAACGATTGATGATTTTATTACTTATATGGATGTCGGGACGGTAAAAATAGCCGCCCGACCATTGACGCCAGCGGCGATGAAAGTCATCGATTTTTTACGTCAGGCCGTTACCCGCCTCGACAAACCATTTTGATAATTTTATCTCTGCGGCAATCCGGCAATACGCTCCACCATCACCAGAATATCTTCCCGCGACAGCGGTTTTTTGTCGGTGACAAAATGCAGCGTCATTCCTTCGAGAAATGCATCCAGCGCCCGCGCAGTTACCGGTTCAAACCATTGTTCCAGCGTTTGTTGACTGCGTAACATCCAGTTTTGCATCACCATTTTCAACGTCGGTTTGCGACTGGCGAAAGCATACAGCTGGTACATAAGTTCCATATTATCGGGCGTCGTAACCTGGGAGCTGTAAATCATCTCGGTAATGGCATGGCAGGCTGCCTGCGCATCCGCAACGTCGGCAAAAAAAGCCTGATACTGCTGAGACATTGTGTCAGTAAAGCGCCCGAACGCCTCCATTAAAAGCTCATCTATTCCTGAGAAATAATAGGTCATTGAACCCAGCGGCACCCCGGCAATCATGGCGATTTTTCGGTGCGTAACCCCATGGACACCGTAGGCTATTACCGCCTCCAGGGTGGCCTGAACTATCTTTTCCCGCCGTAGCGGATCGTTCGCGCGTCGCACTGCATTTCCTCTCCTTGCATTTGTGTACAAATGTACACAGTCTTGCTAATGTTGTCTTCTTCCCTCTTTTCTTTGGCTCGAATTCATGACTGGCATCTCATCACGCAAAGCCTTAAGACGTCGCACCTGGGCGCTTTTCACGTTTTTCTTTTTACCCGGATTGCTAATGGCTTCCTGGGCAACGCGTACTCCTGCCATCCGAGATATCCTCTCCATCTCCACCGCCGAAATGGGCGCGGTATTGTTTGGACTCTCAATTGGTTCGATGAGTGGCATTCTTTGTTCGGCCTGGCTGGTGAAACGATTTGGCACGCGTAAAGTGATCCGCACCACCATGTCCTGTGCAGTCCTCGGGATGGCTATCCTCAGCGCGGCGCTCTGGTTGCATTCCCCATGGCTTTTCGCGTTTGGCCTGGGCGTGTTTGGCGCCAGTTTTGGCGCGGCGGAAGTCGCCATCAACGTCGAAGGCGCGGCAGTTGAGCGCGAAATGAACAAAACCGTGCTGCCGATGATGCATGGCTTTTACAGTCTGGGAACGCTGGCGGGAGCCGGGGTCGGGATGATGCTTACCGCCTTCAGCGTTCCAGCGACTTTACATATTTTACTGGCGGCAATGGTGGCAATCACTCCTATCTTTATCGCCATCAAGGCCATTCCAGACGGCACGGGCAAGAATGCCTCTGACGGCTCTCACTCCAGCGAAAAAGGCGTGCCTTTTTATCGCGACATTCAGTTGCTGCTGATTGGCGTCGTAGTGCTGGCAATGGCGTTTGCTGAAGGTTCGGCCAACGACTGGCTGCCGCTGCTAATGGTGGATGGCCACGGGTTTAGCCCGACATCAGGCTCGCTGATTTATGCTGGTTTTACGCTGGGGATGACCGTGGGTCGATTCACCGGCGGCTGGTTCATCGACCGCTACAGCCGCGTCGCGGTAGTGCGTGCCAGCGCGCTGATGGGTGCGCTTGGCATCAGTCTGATTATTTTTGTCGATAGCACCTGGGTAGCAGGTGTTTCCGTTATTCTCTGGGGGCTTGGCGCATCGCTCGGCTTCCCGCTGACCATTTCAGCCGCCAGCGACACCGGTCCCGATGCGCCAACCCGCGTCAGCGTTGTGGCGACCACCGGCTACCTGGCGTTCCTGGTAGGGCCGCCGCTGCTCGGCTATCTGGGTGAACACTACGGCCTGCGCAGCGCTATGCTGGTGGTGCTGGCGCTGGTGCTTATCGCCGCCATCGTCGCGAAAGCGGTGGCGAAACCGGATCTCAAAAATACCCCTGTGATGGAGAACAGCTAATGAGCATCAAATTAATTGCGGTCGACATGGACGGCACTTTTTTAAGCGACCAAAAAACCTATAACCGTGAGCGGTTTATGGCGCAATATCATCAGATGAAAAAACAAGGCATCCGTTTTGTCGTCGCCAGCGGCAACCAGTATTACCAGCTCATCTCCTTTTTCCCTGAACTGGCCAATGAAATCTCATTTGTCGCTGAAAACGGCGGTTGGGTAGTCAGTGAAGGGAAAGATATTTTTAACGG
>NZ_JAHLQZ010000136.1:0-11411 GCF_018919505.1 Citrobacter sp. S55_ASV_140 | reverse complement strand
AAGCATGTAAACTATAAAAAGAAGAAAAACGATAAGCCATCCCATTGTTTTTCTTTTCATGATATATCCTCTTATTGTGGTCTAGCGGCCTGACCACAATATTTAAAACCTATTTTAAGATCACCATTCTTTTGATGTTAATGTGATCAACATAACGAAAAATAAGTTTTTTAAATGATTAATATCAAATGTTTTTGCTGTTATCTATATGAATTTTAATACTTTTATTTTGGTGGTGGAGTTTAGAGTAAAAGCGAATTTCGTATTCAACACCCATTTTTGATGAATATTGCAATAACGTTGCACAGGAAGATCTGCGATCGTTCAGCGTAAATCAGCCACCAGCGCATCGACTACGTACACTCACAGCGGGCTCCCATCCGCTGAGAACGGAAAAATGGCTCATGGCGACCTGTTTTTGTAATGATTTATTAACATATGTGCTACAAGTCACAGAATCAACGATGAGGCAAAAAGTCGCTTTGACACGCTTTCCCTTACCTTCTAGAGTGGAAAAATACAGATTTTAGATAAGAGACTATCTGTGAAATTAAGATGGTCTCTTATTGCATTTTTTTAGCTAATGGCGACCTTCTTCCGAATATTATGAAGGGGAAAGCCATGTCCGCATGCTCATTCTCAAATCCGATAAAAATCCGTGGCGTTGATGATGTTATCAATTGCATCGACTCTCGCGGAAAAATCAGTGGCAGAGCCGGTGTTATTTGGTGGTTGGCATTAGGTGGCCTGTTCCTTGATGCTTTTTCAAATTCAGCTCTTAGTGCTGGATTAAATCCAATGACCCGCAATTTAAATCTGAGCGCAACTGAAGTTGCGTTACTTACCTCATTTTCATCGTGGGTTGCCATATTATTTAACCCTATTGGCGGCTGGATTGCCGATCGCTGGGGGCGTGTACCACCGCTGATAATCGCCAAAATAATGGCGGTGATTGGTGCGCTGTTAGTGATGTCATCCTCCAGTTTCAGCACCATAATCGTGGGCCGCTTCTTTGTTGGCGTGTCTTACGGGATGGATTTTGCCGTGGCCATGGCGATGCTGGCAGAGTTCACGCCAGTGAAACTAAAAAGCCGTTTAAACACCTGGCAAGGGGTCTGGTATGTTGCGGTTTGTTTAAATCTGGCATTAGCGCTGATGTTTTATTCCTGGGATGTTGGGGATGCTATCTGGCGTTATTCTATTGCCGTGACAGCGTTATGTGGACTCATCGTACTTTTTTTCCAGTTCCGTTATTTAGTAGAAAGTCCGGTATGGTTGGCGAGAAAATCACGGCTTTCTGATGCTGTGATCGCTATGAATAAAATATACGGTGATAATTTTATTCTGGCGCCAAAAGCGGAGCAAAAACCTGTCATTGGGCAAGCAGAAAAAGGAGCGAGAAATGTACTGCTAATATTCCGTGGCGTATATTTACCGCGTACGATTCTGGCTTCTACGGTTCAGATCTGCCAGTCAATCCAGTATTTTGGCGTCGGCTGGTATTTGCCGGTTATTAGTGCCGCGATGTTCGGTAAAAATTTTGTGTACGCAACCTTGTGTTCACTATTTTTTAACGTATTTGGTATTGTTGGTGGTTTCTTGTCTCCTGCAATCGGTCGTCGTCTTGGCTTGCGCCGCTCTTCGGCGATCGGTTTTGCCGTGGCTTTTCTCGTACTGCTCACGCTGGGACTGTTCAGCGACAGTATGCCGCTGTGGGCCTCTTTGCTGGTTCCCGCGTTGTTTATTCTTTGTCACTCAGGTGGACCCGGTGCAAACGGGAAAAGCCTTTCATCCCTCTCTTTTCGCAGTGAACTGCGGGCAGGCGCAAATGGCGTGGTCGGTGCGCTCGGGGCAATAGGTGCGGCGCTCGGTCTGTTTATCTTCCCCGTTTTCCGTGATCTCTACGGCCTGCAAACGACCTTCCTGATCATGTCCGCCGTGCCGTTGTTCGCCAGCATCGTCTGCTTTGTGATCCCATGGGATCCCACTCGCACCACGATTCAGCCGGATAACGAGCCTGGCGCCCCGCAGTTCGAATCACCCCATTCACCCTATCCCGAGTCGATGGCCCCAGAATCAAACAGGAGTACGAAATGATTGAATATGAAGATGTCATTCTGGCTATTGATGAAGGTACATCAGGTACGCGTGCGGCAGTGGTGGGGCGAAATAGCCAGGTCCACTGTCTTGAATACCAGCCGCTTCAGGTCAGTAGCCAGCGCCATGGCGTTGTTGAACAAGATGCTGATGAAATTTTGCAGGCCACTATTGCGGTGTGTCGTACAGCGATTGCCAATGCGCAGCACAGCAAGATGCGTATTGTGGCGCTGGCGATTGCGACGCAACGTTCAACGGCGGTGCTCTGGGATGCAATCACTGGCAAGGCGCTGGCGCCTGCGATGGTCTGGCAGGATGCGCGTTTTACGGATGAGCTGGCGCGACTTGCCCCCGAATGGGATGCGAAACTGCTGCCAGTAATTGGACGACCGGTTGGGATACGTTCACCTTACCTCTGGGCGTCATACCATATCGCCAATACACCGGCAGTGAAGAGGGCGCACCAGGCTGGAACCCTGGTTTTTGGCACCGTTGACAGTTGGTTGCTCTGGCATCTGGCGGAAGAAAAAAAATGTGTCACTACCCCCACCAACGCCACCTCTGCGGGCGCGTATTGCCTCAACGAGCATCAGTACCATTTGCCATGGCTGCAGACGCTGAAGTTCCCGACGTCATTGCTGCCTGAATTACACGATGATACCGATGATTTTGGCTCTACGCGTGAAGATATCCTCGGGATCAGCGTCCCGATCCGGGCTTGCGCCGGGGATCAGTTTGCGGGGGCCATTGGGCTGGGTTGCACTGAGCGCGGGCAGGCGTTGTGTATGCATGGGACCGGCAGCTTTGTTGATTTAATGATGGGGCCGACGGTGCCGACATTGAAAAAAAGCTGTGAAAGTACGCTCTCCATGACCGCGCGCCGACAAAAAGGACGCTCGCACTTCTCTGTAGAAACATTCGTCCCGACGACCGGTTCGGCCCTGAACTGGGTGTGCGAAAAGCTGCGCTGGTTCGACTCACCCGAGCAAATCAGCGAGCTGGCTGCACAGGCTAATGATTCTGGCGGCGTGAGTTTCATTCCAGCATTAACGGGGCTGCGTGTTCCTCATTTGCAGCCGCATGCCCGCGCCTCGCTTAACGGTATTTCAATCTCGACCACACGTCCGCAGGTGGCCTACGCCATTCTGGAAGGCATTGCGCATTCGGTAGCCGCCTGTATGCGCGCCAATGAAGCGGCAACCGGCATCGCAACGCAAGAGCTGGTGGTAGGCGGCGGGTTGTCCAATAGCGACACGTTATTGCAAATCCAGGCCGATGTTAGCGGGATCCCCGTACGGCGGATGGCCGAAACGGCGAGGGCCAGCTTACGCGGCGCGGCGTTTCTGGCGGGAGCCGATGGGCTGCTGTGGGATTCGTTGTCTGATGCCTGCGCCGCGCTGAAAACGGCGCGTCTGTTTGAACCCAAAATCAGTCATGACCTTCGCGAACAAAAAATCAACCGCTGGGAGATGCGTATTGCGCTCGAAATGGAAACCGCCAGCAGCCTCACTACCGCTAATCAGGAGCACGCCGACTCATGAAGTTTTTCCCTTCGCGAAAGCCAAACAAAACACGCAGTGATATGTACGGCGCCGAACCGTTGCGTCTTCAGCGTCCTGAGCAACTGGAGCGACTGGAAAGCGAAACCTACGACATTCTGATTGTCGGCGGCGGAGTGACGGGGGCCTATGCGGCGCTGGATGCCAGCTTGCGCGGCTATCGGGTCGCGTTAATTGAGAAGAGTGATTTTGCCTCGGGGACGTCATCCAAGTCATCAAAAATGGTGCACGGCGGCCTGCGTTACATCGAGCAAGGGAACCTCGGACTGGTACGTCATTCTTTGCTCGAGCGCCAGCGCATGCGCCGCAATGCTCGCCATCTGGTGCAGCGGCTGCCCTTTTTATTTCCGGTACTCGATAAGAATGGCGTGTTTGATAAACGCATGTCCTCTGCGTTTGAAAGTCTGCTCTGGACCTACGATCTCGCCGGGGGATGGCGGGAAGGTATTCTTCACCAAAAATTAACTCCGGCGGAAGTGTTATCGCACTGCCCAACGCTGAAAGAAGAGCAACTCTCCGGCGGCTTTATGTATTTCGATGCCCGTGTTGATGACGCCAGGTTAACGCTGGCCCTGGTGCGGACGGCGGCGTTTCATGGAGCGACGGTAACAAACCATGCCGAAGTCATCGAAACCACACGCGACCAGCATGGCAAGGTCAATGGGGGCATCGTGTATGCCGATGGCAGGGAAATCCGGGTCAAAGCGCGGGTGGTCATTATGGCGACGGGTGTCTGGTTGCGTGACTGGAGTGGGCTGAAAAAAGGGGAATCATCGCCGCTGAATATCCGTCCGGCGAAGGGGGTTCATGTCGCCATCCCGTGGATGAAAATTCGCAATGATTGCACGGTGACCATTCCGGTGGCCGGACGCAGTCGGCGCGCGACCATTACGCGCTGGGGCAACGTCTCCTATCTGGGCACTACGGATGAAGACTATCAGGGCGATTTGAACGATGTTCACTGCAATCGCACTGAACTGGACTTTCTGCTGGAAGGCGCAAACTCGGCGCTGAAAACGGATCTGCGCCCGGAAGATGTGGTGGGAAGTATCGCTGGTTGCCGCCCGCTTGTCGGTACCGCGGGCGGCAAAACCGTTGAGATGAAGCGTAACCATGAGATCAGGGTTGCAGCGGACGGACTGATTACCATTGTCGGCGGCAAACTGACGACATCGCGCCACATGGCGGAAGAAACCATTGATGCGGCCAGCAAAATACTGGGCCGTAAAAAAGCCTGCTCAACGAAAACTGCGTATTTGCTGGGCGCGGCTGGCTATGACCCACAGGCCATTCTGGCCTCTGGCGGCCTGTCTGCGCATCTGGGCGAGCGCTATGGCACCGAAGCGCATTTTGTCAGTGACATTATTCAGGCCGATCCCTCGCGGGTTAAACCTATCGTGGAAGGGCTTCCCTACACCGAAGCGGAAGTGGTGTATGCCGTACGCCATGAGCTTGCCAGCACCGTTGATGATGTGCTGTCGCGTCGAATTCGCGCGCGCCTGATGGCACGCGATGCGTCAGCCACTGCCGCAGAACGCGTTGGGGAAATACTGCAACAAGAACTCCGGTTACAGCCTGAACAGGTGGCAAAACAGGTAGCCAGCTATCAGGCCGCGATTAAACATGAAAAATCAATGCTTATGGGGACATCAGAATGATCAGTAAAGAAGCGATTAAACGTGGTTATAACCGTGGAAACTATACCATTGGCGCACATACTCGCCCCGCATGGGCAACAGAGATCACCAGCAGCAATGGCGCAAGAGGAATGCAGGTAGATCCCGTTGCGATTAGCGAAGCGACGTTTGACCGGCTGCGGGTGATTGCTGATGAGGTGCTGACGTCGGAGTCCGATGTGATTACCTGGACCCGCGACTGGTGGGCCGGTTCAATGATTGCGGAAACCCAGGGCGCGCCTGCCACCTCAAAAGGCGTGATTGTACGCGTTTCTACCGTAGAACAGATTCAGGACGTAATGCGCCTCGCCAGTGAATCCGCTATTCCGGTTACAGTTTCTGCCGGGCGAAGTAACGTTACCGGAGCCGCATTGCCGCTGCGCGGAGGGATTGTGCTCGACGTTTGCGAACTCAACAAATTGCTCGATTTTGACCCACAAAGCCAGATTGTTGAGGTAGAAGCCGGCATGTTTGGCGATATTTTCGAGCAAACTATCCAAAAAGAGTATGGCATGACCATGGGGCACTGGCCGTCATCGTTTGGGATCAGTACCGTCGGCGGTTGGGTCGCCTGTCGCGGTGCGGGACAGCTTTCTACCCGCTACGGAAAAATTGAAGATATGGTTTTTGGCATGGATGTGGTGCTGGCCGATGGGCGCTTAATCACCGTTGGCGGTTATGCACGCAGCGCTATCGGACCTGATTTACAGCAAATGTTTATCGGTTCGGAAGGTACGCTGGGCGTGATAGTACGTGTGCGTTTGAAGCTACATCGTCTGCCGGATTATGGCCGCGCTATCGCCTGGGGTTTTTCCAGCTTCGCCAGTGGGCTGGAGGCGTGTCGCGAAATCTTACAGCATGGCGCTAATCCAGCGGCACTGCGCTTGTACGATAACCTGGAAAGCGGCGTGCAGTTTGGCCTGCCCGAGACCAACGTCCTGTTGATTGCGGATGAGGGAGAACCCGACATTGTCGACGCGGTGCTGGCGATCAGTGAACGTATTTGTCAGCAGAGCGGAGAAGAACTTGACGGTGAATCCATCTTTGAGCGCTGGCTGGATACCCGGTATCTGACGGGAAAAAGCGCCGAAGGCTTTAAGAAAAGCCCCGGCCTGGTGGCGGATACGCTGGAAATGGTGGGGCGTTGGCGCGATCTCAGCGCGGTTTATGATGATGTGGTGGCAGCGATCAACGCCGTACCGGGCACGCTGGCGGGGTCAGCGCATCAGTCCCATGCCTACGTCGACGGCGCATGTCTTTACTTCTCACTGCGTGGCGATGTGCCCGTCGAGCAGCGTGCGGCCTGGTATCGTGCGGCATGGGACGCGGCAAATGCGGTGCTGATTAAACACAAGACTTCCCTTAGCCATCACCATGGCGTCGGGCTGCTCCGTTCCCCCTACATGCAGGCTTCTTTAGGTGAATCGCTGTCGGTTCTGGCTGATATTAAAAAAGCGCTGGATCCGCAAAATATCCTTAACCCGGGCAAGCTGGGCTTAAGCGCTCAGCTTTACGCACATCAGGCAGGTCAATCATGATAAAAAACCTTGGCGTGCTCCTGGCACGCCAGCCCGTCATCATGGCGATTTACGGCATTGAGCAACTGAAAACCGCACTGTCCAGCAAAGCTGAAGTCTGCATCATTGCCAATATCGATCTGATTAAGCTCCAGCCGGTGATCGAACTGCTGTCGAAGGCGGGAAAGTACGTCATCGTGAATATCGACAGTTGTAATGGGCTGTCCCAGGATAAAGGCGGCATTGATTATGTGGCCGAAACGGGGGCGATGGGGTTGCTTTCCACGCGTCTGCAAACCGTACAGCGCGCGAAAAAATGCGGGTTGATCACCATGCAGAAAATCTTCGTCACCGACCGCTCGACCTGGCTACGCAGCCTGAAAGCCGTGGAGCAAAGCGAACCCGATTATGTGCAACTGATGCCTGCGCAGATGCTGCCGTTGCTGCCGCAGGCCGATCGTAATGTGTTGCCGCCGATTGTGGCCTCCGGGTTTGTCTGCAATGAGGAACATGCCCGGACGGCGCTGTTGCACGGCGCGATAGCTGTATCAAGCAGCGACAGCGCGTTATGGGATGTGAATTTGCTACGTTAAACCACCGGGAGCCAAAAATGGAAAACACGCAGCTGTTTGTCGTTGCACATTATTTTGCCCAACCGACGATGGGTCACAAAGTTAACGACGCGCTCAGAATGCTGGCAGAGGCAACGCGTCAGGAGCCTGAAAATATATCGTATGAGTTTTTCCGCTCCACGGAAGACGGCGATCGCTTTGTGATTCTTGAAACCTATCGTTGCGCAGAGGGGCTCGAACTTCATCGGAAAACGGAACATTTTCAACGAATTGGCACTGGCATTATTGCCCCGATGCTGGAGCGTAAAGAGGTGAAAAGCTTTCACATTCCTCCTGATGAACCGCATTGCTAAAAGCTGTCCATTTTTACTGCAAGGAATACCTCAATGAAAAATGTCATGAAGGATTTTGCGTTTACGACGGTAGCGGAAATCATCGTCGAGTGGGCGGGTGCGTCACGGTTAGGGGAGATTCTTCAGCAACGGTTTAGCGCACGTCGTGTATTGCTGGTGACCGATCCCGGTCTGGTCAAGGCTGGGGTTTTGCCACCGGTTCTGCACAGTCTGTACAACGCAGGGTTTCAGGTGACGCTGTATGATCGGGTCCAACCCGATCCACACGAGCGCCTCGTTCGCGAAGCTTTACAGGTTGCCCGCGATGGTAACTGCGAAATGGTTATTGGTCTGGGCGGCGGCTCCTCGCTCGATGTCGCAAAGCTGGTGGCTGTATTAATCAACTCTGAACAAGACCTGCCGGAGCTTTACGGCATCGACAAGGTCGCCGGGAAACGTCTACCGCTGGTTAACATTCCCACCACCGCCGGCACCGGGTCTGAAGTCACCAATATTGCAATTTTGACGACCAACGATGACAGCAAAATGGGCATTGTCTCCCCGCAACTGTATGGCGATTTGGTGCTATTGGATGCGCAACTGACCCTGGGACTTCCTCCTGTCCATACTGCCGCCGCCGGGATAGATGCGATGGTGCATGCGATTGAGGCCTATACCGGCAAGCATAAGAAAAACCCACTCTCGGACGCGCTGGCCCGCGAAGCGTTACGTTTAATCAGTCGCCAACTGGTGACCGCATGCCGTGACGGGCACAACCGTGAAGCGCGAGAAAATGTGCTGCTGGGCGCGATGCTGGCGGGACAGGCTTTCGCTAACTCTCCGGTGGCGGCGGTGCATGCACTGGCTTATCCCTTGGGTGCCAGACACCATATCCCGCACGGCTTGTCGAATGCGCTAATGTTGGTTCCGGTGCTGCAGTTTAACGTGGCGGTAACGGCCCCACTTTATGCCGAGCTGGCTCCCGTCATTGGGGCACAGGTGACAGGAAACGTGGATATCGATGCCCAGTCGTTTATTGCCGGGATGGTAAGCATTATTGCGGCAACCGGGGCGCCCAACAGGCTGCGTGACGTTGGTGTTCCCGCAGACGGTCTGGCGATATTAGCGCAGGATGCCATGCAGCAGACCCGCTTGCTGGGCAATAATCCCGTTACGCTTAATGAAGATGATGCGTTGCGGCTTTACCAGCAGGCTTATTAAACCCAGAACGTGTCCGGTGAGCGGATCACCGGACATGCTTGGTCGGCGGCGATATCCCCACTACAACCGAATAGACATCTTGAATCCAGGTGTTAGTATTCAATAGACAGCAGTTATGAGTATGCGTGTTTCATTTCCGGCCAGGAACGCTGATGATGACAACATTACTACCCGATTTCACAGCATTTTCGTCATTCACTTCCTTCGCGGCGCGCGTTGCCTTAACGCCTGCTCGCTCAATGGCCATTGTTTTTCATTCCTTCTCATCCCGGATGGAATCTCCCGCTGAATAGCTGTTCAGTGGGCTTTGTGACACGCAACGTTTGATAACAGGGATTACGGCGGGTCGAATATGGATAAGTTTAAGCGTCATCTGATGTGGTGGGGAGCGGGTGTTCTTGTGGTGGTGGCCGCGATAGCCTGGTGGACGCTGCGCCCTGCGGGAATACCGGAGGGGTTTGCAGCCAGCAACGGCAGAATTGAAGCCACCGAAGTGGATATTGCCACTAAGATTGCCGGGCGTATTGATACCATCCTCGTTTCGGAAGGGCAGTTTGTCCGTCAGGGCGAGGTGCTGGCGAAAATGGATACCCGCGTGCTGCAGGAACAGCGGCTGGAGGCGATCGCGCAAATCAAAGAAGCCGAAAGCGCGGTGGCGGCGGCGCGGGCGTTGCTGGAACAGCGGCAAAGTGAAATGCGCGCCGCGCAGTCGGTGGTAAAACAGCGTGAGGCGGAACTGCAGTCGGTCTCTAAACGTCACGTGCGTTCCCGTTCGCTATCCCAGCGAGGGGCGGTGTCCGAGCAACAACTGGATGACGATCGGGCCGCGGCAGAAAGCGCACGCGCCGCGCTGGAGTCGGCAAAGGCGCAGGTCTCTGCGGCCAAAGCGGCGATTGAAGCCGCTCGTACCAGCATCATTCAGGCGCAGACCCGCGTAGAAGCCGCGCAGGCTACCGAACGTCGCATTGCCGCTGATATTGATGACAGCGAGCTGAAAGCTCCGCGCGATGGTCGCGTACAGTATCGCGTAGCCGAACCGGGCGAAGTGCTTTCCGCGGGTGGGCGCGTGCTGAATATGGTCGATCTCAGCGATGTCTACATGACGTTCTTCTTACCTACCGAACAGGCTGGCTTACTGAAGATTGGCGGCGAAGCGCGACTGGTGCTGGATGCCGCGCCGGATCTGCGCATTCCGGCGACCATCAGCTTTGTGGCCAGCGTCGCGCAGTTCACGCCGAAAACGGTGGAAACCAGCGATGAACGGCTGAAGCTGATGTTCCGCGTCAAAGCGCGTATCCCGCCAGAGCTGTTGCAGCAGCATCTCGAGTACGTGAAAACCGGTCTGCCGGGCATGGCGTGGGTGCGTGTCGATGAAAATCGCGCCTGGCCTGACGACCTGATGGTGAGGTTGCCGCAATGACGCATCTGGCGCTGGTTCCTGTTCCTCCCGTGGCGCACCTTGACGGCGTGAGTCAGCATTACGGGAAAACGGTCGCGCTGAACAATATCACGCTGGATATTCCTGCCCGTTGCATGGTGGGGTTGATTGGCCCGGATGGCGTGGGGAAATCGAGCTTGTTGTCGCTCATCTCCGGCGCGCGGGTCATTGAACACGGTAACGTGATGGTGCTGGGCGGCGATATGCGCGACCCGCAGCACCGCCGGGATGTCTGCCCGCGCATTGCCTGGATGCCGCAGGGGCTGGGGAAAAACCTGTACCACACGCTGTCGGTATATGAGAACGTCGATTTCTTTGCCCGCCTGTTTGGTCATGATAAAGCGGAGCGCGAAGCGCGGATTACCGAGCTACTGAACAGTACCGGCCTGGCGCCGTTTCGCGATCGTCCTGCCGGGAAACTCTCGGGGGGGATGAAACAAAAACTGGGGCTGTGCTGCGCGTTGATCCACGACCCGGAGCTATTAATTCTCGATGAACCCACCACCGGGGTCGACCCCCTGTCCCGCGCTCAGTTCTGGGATCTGATTGACAGTATTCGCCAGCGCCAGACCAACATGAGCGTGCTGGTTGCGACCGCCTACATGGAAGAAGCCGAGCGCTTTGACTGGCTGGTGGCGATGAACGCCGGGGAAGTGTTAGCCACCGGGAGCGCGCAGCAGCTACGGGAACAAACCGCCAGCGACACGCTGGAGCAGGCGTTTATCGCGCTGTTACCCGAAGCCCAGCGTCAGGCGCACAAACCGGTGGTGATCCCGCCGTATCACGCTGAGCGGGAAGAGATTGCCATTGAGGCGAAAGATTTGACTATGCGCTTCGGCAAGTTCGTCGCCGTTGACCACGTTAACTTTCGCATTCCGCGCGGGGAAATCTTCGGTTTTCTCGGCTCCAATGGCTGCGGCAAATCTACCACCATGAAGATGCTCACCGGACTGCTGCCCGCAAGCGAAGGCGAGGCATGGCTGTTTGGGCAAGCGGTTG
>NZ_JAHLQZ010000135.1:0-11430 GCF_018919505.1 Citrobacter sp. S55_ASV_140 | reverse complement strand
CTGCGTGATAACTGTGGCGATAACTGAGCATGGGTAATGAAATTCCGCTGAAATGACGATTTGCCACAGTTTACAGCAGATCGGCACAGATTACCCGTAGGCCCGGTAAGCGCAGCGCCACCGGGTGTCTTTCCGTCACGGTTAGCATTGAAATCCTCTACACTTAACCCCATTGTACAAATTAATATGCACAGCGCCGGATACGCGCTTCATTCACTCTTTCAACAGGACCGCGCTAATGACCAATCCATTGCTGACTCCCTTCGAACTGCCGCCATTTTCTAAAATTCAGCCCGAACATGTTGTGCCTGCCGTTACTAAGGCGCTGAACGATTGTCGCGAAAACGTTGAGCGAGTCGTTGCGCAGGGCGCGCCGTACACCTGGGAAAATCTCTGCCAGAGGCTTGCGGAAGTGGACGATGTGCTGGGGCGTATTTTCTCTCCGGTCAGCCACCTGAACTCGGTGAAAAACAGCCCGGAACTGCGTGAAGCCTACGAGCAAACACTACCGCTGCTCTCCGAGTACAGCACCTGGGTTGGGCAACATGAAGGTCTGTACAAAGCGTACCGCGACCTGCGTGATGGCGACCATTACGCCACCCTGAACACTGCACAGAAAAAAGCGGTCGATAACGCGCTGCGTGATTTTGAACTGTCCGGTATCGGCCTGCCGAAAGAGAAACAGCAGCGCTACGGCGAAATCGCCACCCGTTTGTCTGAGCTGGGTAACCAGTACAGCAACAACGTGCTCGACGCCACCATGGGCTGGAGCAAGCTGGTGACCGACGAAGCTGAACTCTCCGGCATGCCGGAAAGCGCGCTGGCGGCGGCGAAAGCGCAGGCCGAAGCCAAAGAGCAGGAAGGCTACCTGCTAACCCTGGATATCCCAAGCTACCTGCCGGTCATGACCTACTGCGACAACCAGGCGCTGCGTGAAGAGCTGTATCGCGCCTACTCCACCCGCGCCTCCGATCAGGGGCCGAACGCGGGCAAGTGGGACAACACCCCGGTGATGGAAGAGATCCTCGCGCTGCGTCACGAGCTGGCGCAACTGTTGGGCTTCGAAAGCTACGCCTTTAAATCTCTGGCCACCAAAATGGCGGAAAACCCGCAGCAGGTGCTCGACTTCCTGACCGATCTGGCGAAACGCGCCCGTCCGCAGGGGGAAAAAGAGCTGGCCCAGCTGCGCGCCTTCGCCAAAGCCGAATGTGGCGTTGAAGAGCTGCAGCCGTGGGATATCGCGTACTACAGCGAGAAACAAAAACAGCATCTGTACAGCATCAGCGATGAACAACTGCGTCCGTACTTCCCGGAAAACAAAGCCGTTAACGGCCTGTTTGAAGTGGTAAAACGTATTTACGGCATCACCGCGAAAGAGCGTACTGATGTTGACGTGTGGAACCCGGAAGTGCGCTTCTTCGAACTGTATGACGAAAGCAACGAACTGCGCGGCAGCTTCTACCTCGACCTGTACGCCCGCGAACACAAACGCGGCGGGGCGTGGATGGACGACTGCGTCGGCCAGATGCGTAAATCAGACGGCACGCTGCAAAAACCGGTTGCCTATCTGACCTGTAACTTCAACCGCCCGGTGAACGGCAAACCGGCGCTGTTTACCCATGACGAAGTGATCACTCTGTTCCACGAATTTGGTCATGGCCTGCATCACATGCTGACCCGCATCGAAACTGCCGGTGTTTCCGGTATTAACGGCGTGCCGTGGGATGCGGTCGAACTGCCAAGCCAGTTTATGGAAAACTGGTGCTGGGAGCCGGAAGCGCTGGCGTTTATCTCCGGCCATTATGAAACCGGCGAACCGCTGCCGAAGGAACTGCTGGATAAAATGCTGGCGGCGAAAAACTATCAGGCGGCGCTGTTTATTCTGCGTCAGCTGGAGTTCGGCCTGTTCGACTTCCGCCTGCACGCGGAGTTTAACCCAGAGCAGGGGGCGAAAGTCCTTGAGACGCTGGCCGAAATTAAGAAACAGGTCGCCGTGGTGCCGGGCCCAACCTGGGGCCGCTTCCCGCACGCCTTCAGCCACATTTTTGCTGGCGGCTACGCAGCGGGTTACTACAGCTACCTGTGGGCCGACGTGCTGGCGGCGGACGCATTTTCCCGCTTTGAAGAAGAGGGCATCTTCAACCGTGAAACCGGTCGGTCGTTCCTCGATAGCATCCTGACTCGCGGTGGTTCGGAAGAGCCGATGACACTGTTCAAACGCTTCCGCGGCCGCGAACCTCAGCTCGACGCCATGCTGGCGCATTACGGCATCAAGGGCTGATTGTTCGCGTGAAAATTTGTTTACTGGATGAAACGGGCGCCGGAGACGGCGCCTTATCTGTTCTGGCCGCCCGCTGGGGGCTGGAGCATGATGAAGACAACCTGATGGCGCTGGTGATGACGCCGGAACATCTGGAACTACGTAAACGCGACGAACCGAAACTCGGCGGCATCTTCGTCGATTTTGTCGGCGGGGCGATGGCACACCGACGTAAATTCGGCGGTGGTCGTGGTGAAGCGGTGGCGAAAGCCGTCGGCATTAAAGGCGATTATTTGCCGGACGTGGTCGATGCCACTGCCGGGCTGGGGCGCGATGCGTTTGTGCTGGCCTCCGTCGGCTGCCGTGTGCGGATGCTGGAACGCAATCCGGTGGTCGCCGCGTTACTCGATGACGGCCTGGCACGCGGCTATGCCGATGCGGAAATTGGCGGCTGGCTTCAGGAACGTTTACAGCTGATTCATGCCTCGAGTCTGACAGCGTTAACCGATATTACCCCACGCCCGCAGGTGGTGTACCTCGATCCGATGTTCCCGCATAAGCAAAAAAGCGCGCTGGTAAAGAAAGAGATGCGCGTGTTTCAGTCGCTGGTGGGGCCGGATCTCGACGCTGACGGCTTGCTGGAACCGGCGCGTCAGCTAGCGACTAAACGTGTGGTGGTGAAACGCCCGGACTACGCGCCGCCGCTGGCTGACGTGGCCACGCCTAACGCAGTGGTGACCAAAGGGCATCGGTTTGATATTTATGCCGGAACCCCTCTGACGGAGTAACGGATTGCCCGATGGCGCTACGCTTATCGGGCCTACGATTCTCAATTATTTGTAGGCCGGATAAGGCGGTAGCCGCATCCGGCACTGAGTATTACTGTTCGGTACTTGGCGTATTAATCATTCGGTTCAGCCATGGCACCATAATCGCCATCACTACCGTTACCGCCAGCGTCACCAGGCCTATCTTACTGAAGACATTGGTATA
Source organism: Citrobacter sp. S55_ASV_140 (assembly GCF_018919505.1). Lineage (NCBI taxonomy): Bacteria > Pseudomonadati > Pseudomonadota > Gammaproteobacteria > Enterobacterales > Enterobacteriaceae > Citrobacter > Citrobacter sp. S55_ASV_140. The sequence goes on along the minus strand of NZ_JAHLQZ010000135.1, from coordinate 8,177 downwards.
GATAGGCAGCGTTTGCAGTGGGTCGGTGATGTTTTCCGGTACTGCGGTGAACGTCGCGACATAACCTCCCATCAGGAAAGCGGCGGCCTGGGTCAGGAACCACATCCCAAGAATGAAGCCCATCAGGTGCTGCGGTACCAGCGCGGCGACCATCGCCAGTCCCAGGGCGCTAATCAGCAGTTCACCCAGACTCTGGAACAGATACACCAGCACGATAAACCACGGCGACGTCAGTCCCTGCGCATCGGCAAACCACATCCCGGCAGCGGCGGCGGTCAGGAAACCCAGCGAGCACAGGAACATACCGAGCGTAAACTTCATCGGCATGGTCAGATCTTTGCCTTTGTTTCCCAGACGGGTATAAATTGCGGCCAGTACCGGGCTTGCCACTACCACCCAGAACGGGTTCAGCGCCTGGAAGCTTACCGGGTTGATGGCGAAACCAAGAATTTCATGGTGTACGTTATTGATAGCAAAGAAGTTAAGTGACGTTGGCATCTGTGCGTACAGCACATAGAACACTACCGCTTCCAGCATCAGGATAAAAGCCACGAACATTTTGTTGCGCCCGGTTTTATCCAGTTTGAAGGCCTGGCGGAAGAAGATGATCGTCACGGCAATCGACAGGACAATCAGCACCAGGTTGGCAATCTTCACGTTATGCATCAGCCAGGCGCAGATAAATATCGTCACTACCGTACCGGCCAGCACGCAGAATAGATTACGGAAATTCAGCGGCTTATGATCTGGCTCAGAACCGATATTCTTCACCATCCCACGGCAGGCAAAGTAGACCAGCAGCGCGACGATAAGCCCGGCCCCGCACAGGTTGTAGGTCACCGCGTAGCCAAACTTATCGGCAATCACCGGCGCCAGCGACAGCGACAGCAGCGAACCGATGTTAATCGACATATAAAACAGGGTGAAAGCGCCATCCAGTCGGGCGTCTTTCGGTGGATAGCATTTTGACAGCAGGCTTGCCGGGTTGGCTTTAAATAACCCGTTACCCACGGCAATGGTACCCAAAGCAATAAAGATCAGATCGGGCTTGAGCAGCGACATCCCAGTCATGAAGTAGCCGATCGCCAGCACAATCGCACCGAGTACCAGCGTGCGCTTGGTCCCTAACAGGTGGTCGCCAACGTAGCCACCGATCGAGATCAGGCCGTAGACCAGTGCGGCAAAAGCACCAAAGGTGACGAATGCCTGTTCCTGAGAAAAACCGAGTTGCTTAACAAAAAATACCGCCAGGATGCCCTGAACGCCGTAATAGCCAAATCGTTCCCATAATTCCACAAAGAAGATCATGAAGAACGGACGAGGTTGCTGCAGCAAGCCCGTAGGTGCAGTTTTATTCATATTCCATCGCCTTTCAAAGCCATCCCGAAAAGTATGAACGCGTATACTTAAACGCGCCGAAAAAGTCTTATTTTGTTATAGACTGCGGCGATTAGCCGTGCGGGTAGAGTATTATACAGATAGTTTTCGATCCAATTAGTTGATCACACTAATTATGATTTATTTGTTGGGTTGATGTACTAATTGTGTCCGAATGATAAAAACAAAAACGCCCGCGCGGGCGGGCGTTTACAGGCTTTACTGTTTGCTGCGGGACGGGTTATCTCCCGGCGGCAAGCATTTTATGCTTCTTCGTCGTCACGCAACGGAACAATCAGCATGTCGACGTGGACGGTGTTGATCAGTTGACGTGCGGAGGACATCAGTTTGCTCCAGAAATCCTGGTGGTGACCACAAACGACCAGATCCATGTCGTATTTTTTGATGGCATCAACCAGAACCTGGCCCAGGTCGCCGCTACCGCTCAGGGTTTCGGTGATAGGGTAGCCTGCATTGGTGGACAGCTCGGTTAACGCGTGGTGGGTTTCTTCAGAAATACGTTTCTGCATGTCGCCCAGATTCACGTCGATTAGCCCGGTGTACAGGTCGGAATAGTTTACGTCAACGTGGATAAGGGAGACTTTAGCATTGTAAGGCCGCGCCATAGAGACCGCTTTTTCAACCAGAACTTTGCTTTCCGGAGAAAGATCAACCGCGATAAGAATGTGTTTATAAGCCATAGTGTTACTCCTTCCATAAGTTGTCGATGACTAGCCTGCTGGCGTTTATCTGCCGCCGCGTCATTCGCGTCCTGCGAACCTTATGCGCGGGGCTAGCCCAGTCGTAAAAACGTACCATATAAGGACTATCCTTACATTATAGCGACCTGGATAATCCGTCAATCCGCCTTGCTTGCCAAGCAGTTAAACAAATTTTTTAGTTAATTGCATTGATAGCGATTAACCTTCTGGCAAAAAAATTAACTAATCTCCTACACTATTTAGAGAGGCGCTCGGATGCGTGATACTAACACGAGCGGTTTCGGTAGCACTCTTCACTGAATGATTGGTAGGGTATCGGGGAGCGGTAGTCCCGGAAAGGAGTTCCGTGGGCGGGTCGCCGGGGAGGAGATATGATAAGCACCATTGCGTTGTTCTGGGCTTTGTGTGTCGTTTGCATTGTTAATATGGCGCGCTATTTTTCTTCGTTACGCGCACTGTTAGTGGTACTTCGTGGTTGCGATCCATTACTTTACCAGTATGTCGATGGTGGGGGATTTTTTACCTCGCATGGGCAACCCAACAAGCAGATGCGTCTGGTGTGGTATATCTACGCTCAGCGTTACCGCGATCACCATGATGATGAATTTATTCGCCGCTGTGAGCGGGTTCGCGGTCAGTTCATTCTTACCAGCGCGTTATGCGGACTGGTGCTAATCAGCATGGTTGCGCTGATTATCTGGCACTGATTACCAACGACAGATACAAAAAAAGCGGGTCAGTTTCCTGACCCGCTTTTTTACCGTGCATCCGCTTAGATAAGCTTCAGGGAGAGCCAGTACAGCACCCCGGAAAGAATAATCGCCGCCGGCAGGGTGAAGACCCAGGCCATCAGAATGCTGGTTACCGTCTTACGCTGTAAACCGCCGCCATCAACAACCATCGTTCCCGCAACGGAAGAGGAGAGAACGTGGGTGGTGGAAACGGGCATACCGGTGTAGCTGGCAAGACCGATAGAGACTGCGGCGGTCATCTGCGCCGACATCCCCTGGGCATAGGTCATGCCTTTCTTACCGATTTTCTCACCAATGGTGGTGGCTACGCGACGCCAGCCAATCATCGTACCAATACCCAGCGCCAGTGCGACGGCCATAATGATCCAGATAGGCGCGTACTCAATGGTGCTCAGCATGTCAGCTTTCAGTTTTTTCAGCAGACGTTGATCGTCAGCGCTTACGCCAGGCAATTTCACCACTTTATCCGTGGTATCAGAGATACACAGCATAATACGGCGCAGCTGGCCACGCTGTTCAACGCTTAACTTGTCGTAGGTTTCCAGATTCGCCAGCATACCTTTCGCACGCTCAAGCGCGTTGATGGTATTCGCTGGGTGGCAATGGAACTCTGTCGATGCCGTTGTGACCGTTTCCGTCGGGGACGGAATCAACTGGTCTACGCCAGTCGCCTGCTTGAGCAGGTCTGGGCGTTGCTGGAAGAAGACTTCGACGTTATTGATAGCATCGCGGGTACGGGTAATTTCGTAACCGGAAGCATTCATATTCACCACGAAGCCTGCAGGCGCTACGCCAATCAGCACCAGCATCACCAGACCAATGCCTTTCTGGCCATCGTTCGCGCCGTGAGAAAACGCCACGCCGATAGCGGAGAGGATCAGTGCGATACGCGTCCAGAACGGCGGCTTTTTCTTGCCATCTTTCTTTTCACGTTCTGCTGGGGTCAGGTGGATACGGGCACGTTTTTTCGTACCACTCCAGTAGCGACGCAGAATGAATATAAGGCCGCCAGCAACCACCAGACCGACAATCGGCGAGATGATTAGCGAGGCAAAAATACCCATCACTTTCGGGATGTTAAGTGCGTCCACCACCGAGGTGCCGTTCATCAACGCATTGGTTAAACCAATACCGATAATCGCGCCAATCAGCGTGTGGGAGCTGGATGCAGGTAAACCAAAGTACCAGGTACCCAGGTTCCAGATAATTGCCGCCAACAGCATGGAGAACACCATGGCGAGGCCATGTGACGATCCCATATTTAGCAGCAGATCCGTTGGCAGCATATGCACGATGGCATACGCTACGCTGAGACCACCCAGCAAAACACCAAAGAAGTTGAACAACGCAGCCATGACCACCGCCAATTGCGAACGCATTGCACGGGTATAGATCACGGTTGCGACAGCATTGGCTGTGTCATGGAAGCCGTTAATTGCTTCATAGAACAGCACGAAAGCCAGAGCAAGCAATAGTAAAAGCCCGGTATGTAAATCCAGGCCAGCAAACAAATGTAGCATAGGACGTTACGCCATTTTGAGGACATGAACGCGGCGCATTATCAGTGACTTTGGCGGCGCGGGCAAAGTGAAATATAGAGTTTTTTTGATTTGTCTCCTGCTTTGTTTTACACCACTAAAGAATTATCCTATATATTTCAGATAAATACCCTTTATCGGTAGTTTGGTGCTGGTGCGACCACTGAGGAATCTTTACAATTCACCCCCGCTTTTTAGAGAGGATCGCAACGTGGAAAGGTTTGATACCGTTATTATAGGCGCTGGCGCAGCGGGTATGTTTTGTGCCGCGCAGGCAGGACAAGCAGGTAGCCGGGTACTGCTGATTGATAATGGTAAAAAGCCGGGACGCAAGATCCTCATGTCTGGCGGGGGACGCTGCAACTTTACCAACCTTTATGTCGAACCTGCCGCGTATTTGAGTCAAAACCCGCATTTTTGCAAATCGGCGCTGGCGCGTTATACGCAGTGGGATTTTATCGATCTGGTGGGCAAGCACGGCATCGCCTGGCACGAAAAAACGTTGGGTCAGCTGTTCTGCGACGATTCCGCCCAGCAAATTGTCGATATGCTGGTGGACGAGTGTGAAAAAGGTAACGTAACTATGCGGTTACGTAGCGAAGTCCTCAGCGTTGAGCGTGAGGGGGAAGATTTCATCCTGGCGCTGAACGGCATGACGGTCGGCACGAAAAAGCTGGTTATCGCCTCTGGTGGTCTTTCGATGCCGGGTCTGGGCGCGACGCCGTTTGGCTATAAAATTGCCGAACAATTCGGTCTGAACGTGTTGCCGACGCGCGCAGGTCTGGTGCCTTTCACCTTACACAAGCCGCTGCTGGAGCAGCTTCAGGTGCTCTCTGGCGTATCCGTTTCCTCCGTTATCACCGCCGAGGACGGCACCGTATTTCGTGAAAACCTGCTCTTTACGCACCGCGGGCTTTCTGGTCCGGCCGTGCTGCAGATTTCCAGTTTTTGGCAGCCAGGTGAATTTGTCAGCATTAATTTGTTGCCGGATGTTGACCTTGCGAGCTTCCTGGATGAACAACGCAGCGCCCACCCCAATCAGAGCTTAAAGAATACGCTTGCTATGCAGTTGCCAAAACGCCTGGTGGAATGTTTACAGCAGTTAGGGCAAATCCCGGATGTCTCGCTGAAACAGCTTAACGTGCGCGATCAGCAAATGCTGGTGGAGACCCTGACCGAGTGGCGGGTGCAGCCGAACGGTACGGAAGGGTATCGTACCGCTGAAGTCACGCTGGGCGGCGTGGATACCAACGAGCTGTCATCGCGCACGATGGAAGCCCGTAAAGTGCCAGGACTCTATTTTATTGGTGAAGTGATGGACGTCACCGGCTGGCTGGGTGGATACAACTTCCAGTGGGCATGGTCGAGCGCCTGGGCGTGCGCGCAGGATTTGGTCTCTGGTGAGTGAATTTGTTTACCGCTGTTACAAGGAACTGACTCAGGCATGCGTTTCTTAACTCCGGGAATGATAAGATAATCAGTTAAAAATCGCACAGATAAGAGAACGGGAGGCACATGGTTATTCCTGAGGTAAAACAGGAGCGGCTCTATCAAAAGATAGCCAATCTCATCATTAAGCTCATCAACGATAGTATTTTTCCGCCAGGAAGCTTCTTGCCCCCTGAACGTGAACTGGCGAAGCAACTTGGCGTGAGTCGCGCATCGCTCAGAGAAGCGCTGATTGTGCTGGAGATCTCAGGATGGATCACCATCCAGTCCGGTAATGGCGTTATTGTTACTGATAAAAAGCATTCCGCCAGTGATTATACGGTTGAAGAAATACTCTATTCGCGAGAGTTGGTTGACAGTCATTGCGCGCGTCTTGCTGCAGAAGCAGGCAAAGATGAACTTATTAGTCAGCTTGAAGCGCTGCACCTCAGCATGGAAAAAGCCATTAGTGAAAACAATGTCCATGGTTTTTACTCCCTCGATAAGCAGTTCCATTTAACGGTATCTGAAGCCAGCCAGAACCGCGTACTGCTTGATATGTCGCGAATGCTGTGGGAACAACGCGTTAACATCCCGTATGCCGGACTGGACAAGCGTTCCGGCAATCGGGATGTATTAACCAGCATGAATACTCAGCATAAAGCGATTGTGGATGCGATCCGCCAGGCTGATGCTGACGGTGCTTACCAAAAATCACTGGAACATCTGGCTTATGTCAGACAGATCGTGGGTCTTTGAAGTAAAATATTTAATGATTTAGAGCGGCTACCGCTGCACGTGCTCCTACGCTGTGCAATTGCTGACAGGCAGCGGTTACGCGTTTGATAAAGTCTGTGTTATCGCTCAAATCCGTCCCAAAAATGGTGTCGATTGTCAGCAGCGCCCGCACACGCTCTTCAGGTGACAGATATTGCTGATTTATCGCCTGATACCGTGCCGCCAGAGGGTCCACCACATCAATCGGATTGTTTTTTTCATCCACACCGCTGACGTAGCGCATCCAAGCTGCGACACCCAGAGCCAGATGACGGTAATCTTCCCCTCGTGCCAGATGCAGCCGAATGGGATCCAGCAAACGCTGCGGTAATTTCTGGCTGCCATCCATCGCAATTTGCCAGGTTCGGTGCTTCAGTGCTGGATTAGTAAAGCGCGCGATAAGCAATTCCGCATAACCTGCCAGGTCTGTACCTTCAGGCATCGACAGCGTTGGGGCCTGTTCGTCAAGCATTAACGCCAGCGCAGCGTTGCGATACGCCGGGTTTGTCATCGTATCGGCAATCGTCTCATAGCCGCCCAGATAACCGAGGTAGGCGAGGAATGAGTGACTGCCGTTGAGCATACGCAGTTTCATCATTTCAAACGGCACCACATCTTCCACAAACTGTGCGCCCGCGCGATCCCAGTCCGGACGTCCATTAACAAAGTTATCTTCGATAACCCACTGGCGGAATGGTTCGCAGGCAATGGCACAGGGATCGTAAACGCCAAGCTGCTCGGCGATTTGCGCTAACGTCTCTTCTGTTGCTGCTGGAACGATGCGGTCTACCATTGTGCATGGGAACGTTGCCTGTTCGGCAATCCACTCAGCCAGGTGCGGATCGCGCTCGGCGGCCAAACCCAGGACAGCGGTTTTTGCGACGTGGCCATTTTCCCGCACGTTATCGCAGGACAGCACAGTAAAAGCGTTCAATCCCTGCTGGCGGCGTAGCGCGAGGGCTTCAACGATATAACCAATTGCTGATTTGGGGGACTGTGGGTGGGCAATGTCGTGCTGGATAAACGGATGATTCAGATCCAGCTCGCCGCTGGCGGCATCTGTGCAATATCCTTTTTCGGTGATGGTCAGCGAAACGATGGCAGTTTCTGGACGTGCCATTGCGTGGATAATGGCTTCACAACCGTCAAATTCAGGATGCAGCGCTTCTTTCATCGAGCCAATGATTTTAAGCTCTGTCGTTTGTGCGCCGCGTTCGGCAACGGTGTACAGCAGATCCTGCGCTTTCAGGTTTTGAATCAGTGTGGCATCGTTTCCGGGCATCAGGTTGACCTCACATATGCCCCAGTCGCTGTCACTGCTTTCCAGCAAATGATGTGTATAGAGTGCCTGATGGGCGCGGTGAAAAGCGCCGCAACCAAGATGCACGATGCGCGAAACGAGGCGTGAACGATCCCTGCGTGGGCGTGGGGTGGAAATCTGTGCAGTGGCGAGATTATTGTCCATGACAAACTCCTGTCATTGATGATCTTCTTTGATAATGCGCTATCAAAGACTGGTGCTGACTGAAAGTGAAAACCGCATGGCGGGGATGCCATGCGGCAATGTGGTTACTGACTGAAGA
>NZ_JAHLQZ010000134.1:0-11453 GCF_018919505.1 Citrobacter sp. S55_ASV_140 | reverse complement strand
AGATGTGTATAAGAGACAGGTAATAGAGACCTCATTACCGTTAGTCATATCCACCAGGATCTCACGACGTTCGCCTGGCGCCAGCGAGAGCTGTTTCAATGAAACAGGCGCGGGTAAAAAGCCCTGATCGCTGGAAATCACATGCAGCGCGCGGCCATCGCTCATTTGCAGCTGGTAACGACGCGAGTTTGACGCGTTCAGCAAGCGCAAGCGTACCCAGCCGCGGGAAACTTCGACATACGGGCTTTGCGCCCCGTTAACCAGCAGCGTATCCCCAACAAAACCGCCGCTACCGGGTTCGCTGTATTCCGGCGTACCAAAGTTGTCCAGACGCTTGTCCTGGATAATGATCGGAAAATCATCCACGCCGTAATGGTTGGGAATAGACAGGGATTTACTGACCTCATCTTCAACCAGCCACATCCCGGCAAGACCATTATAGACCTGCTGGGCAGTACGATTTGGCGTATTGGCGTGATACCACAGCGTGGCGGCATTCTGGCGGATCGGCAGCACTGGCGCCCAATCCGCATTAGGGGACATCATGCGCGCCGGGCCCCCCATCAGCGGACCAGGTACCTGTAATCCGGCGACGGTCATCGAGACATTTTCTGTCAGACGATTGCTGTAAATAAGCTTGACGTCATCCCCTTTCCAGACGCGAATTGTCGGTCCCAGGTAGCGGCCGTTAATCCCCCAGACAGGCGCGCGCGTGCCTTGTGTAAAGGACCAATGCGCGCGTTGCAGCGTCATAAATAACGGCTGCCCCCGACGAGACTCCAGCAGTGGAGGCACAGGTAACGGTTGTTGCTGACCGGCAGCATTAGCCTTCAGCGGAACAGCACCTGCACACAGTGCGATCCCCGATGCCTGAATGAACTGACGCCGACTGAATGACATATAAACTCCATGAAAAACTGGCGATTAACACGCAGGAAATCTTTTCCTGTAAAAAAACCGAATTGTGCGGATTAAACCTTACCGGCGGCTTCCCGCTCAGCAACTTCTTTATCGAGTTCTGCGATTTTTTGTTCCATCAGCGAGCGGCAATGCGCTGCCAGTTCACGAACCTGATCTTTACCAAAGTGGCTAATATCCACCGGCGGCAACATCTCTACAATCGCCAGACCATTATTGAGTCGGTTTAATTTGATCTTGTTCGAGGTTGTAGAAACGCAGACTGGAATGACCGGAACGCCTGCAGCAATCGCCGCATGAAACGCGCCGGTTTTAAACGGCAGCAGACCACGGCCGCGGCTGCGCGTCCCTTCCGGGAACATCCAGATAGAAATACGACGTTTTTTGAAATGGTTCACCACGGCTGCAATGGTGCTGTGCGCTTTAGCACGGTTGTTTCTGTCGATCAACAGGTTACCGGTTAACCAGTACAGTTGCCCGAAGAACGGGATCCACAGCAGGCTTTTTTTACCCACCGTTACCGTCGGCGGCTGAACGATATTCGAAGCGGTAACCATGTCATAGTTGTTCTGATGGTTACAAATATAGATAGCATTACCATAATTCTGCGCGTCTGCCGGCATGCGGCACTCGACCTTCAGGCCATAAAGGGGAGCCAGGCGGCCAAACATATGACCGAACGTTGCGACGTGTTTTGGATTCCGTGGGCTGAACAGACAGTATATACAACCGAAAATACAGACCAGAATGCAGTAAATAACAGTAATGATTAAACGAAAAATATATAACATAACAACCTCTAAGGCCTAAGAGCCTGGCATTTTACGTCACCGGATACATAACTCTGCATCAGGTTAGGGCTTTGTTAAGGCGGCTCTCTGGAAAAGCGTATTGTTAATCGCAACGCACGAATAAACAACGGTTTTACGGGAAATTTTAACGTTGGCTCTCCCTGAGCGAAAGCAGGGAGAGCCGGGCAGTCGCGTTATTCTTCGCTATCGCCCTGACTGGCGCGTCGAGGCGAGTCAATTTCAATGCGATCGATACGCTGTAGACCACGCATCAGCGTGCCGCGACGACCGCGTTCGCCGGTCACTTTCTGCAACTCTTCAGGACGCAGTTTAATTTTGCGTTTACCGACGTGAATAGTCAGCGTGCTTTGCGGCGGCAGCACATAGAGCAGCGCCAGGCCATCTTCGCCTTTCGCCGCTTCTGCTGAAGGGATATTGATAATCTTGTTCCCTTTGCCTTTCGACAGTTGCGGCAAATCGCTCACCGGGAACATCAACATCCTACCGGCCATCGTTATCGCCAGCAGCATATCGGTTTCATCTTCAATCACCACCGGCGGCATAACGCGTGCATTTTCAGGCAGCGTAATCAATGCCTTACCCGCACGGTTACGTGCTACCAGATCGTTGAAGGTACAGACAAAACCGTAGCCCGCATCGGATGCCATCAGCAGTTTCTGATCGTCGCCTTCCATCAGCATATGCTCCACCGTCGCGCCCGGCGGCAGCGTGAGCTTACCGGTCAATGGTTCGCCCTGACCACGTGCCGACGGCAGCGTAATCGGGTCGATGGCGTAGCTGCGTCCGGTCGAGTCAACGAACACCACCGGCTGGTTGCTCTTGCCCTTCACTGCCGACTTAAAGCTGTCGCCCGCTTTATAGCTTAATCCTGGCGCATCAATGTCGTGGCCTTTGGCGCTACGCACCCAACCACTCTGAGACAATACAATGGTCACCGGCTCAGACGGCAGCATGTCGTGCTCGCTCATCGCCTTCGCTTCTTCGCGTTCCTGCAGCGGGGAGCGGCGATCGTCGCCATAGGCCTCGGCATCGGCCTGCAGCTCTTTCTTCAGCAGGTTATTCATTTTACGCTCGGAAGCGAGAATGGCCTGCAGTTGATCGCGCTCTTTCGCCAGTTCATCCTGCTCACCGCGGATTTTCATCTCTTCGAGTTTGGCCAGATGGCGCAATTTCAGCTCAAGGATAGCTTCAGCCTGCGTTTCAGAAATGCCAAACCGCGACATCAGCTCAGGCTTAGGTTCATCTTCATGACGAATAATCTCGATCACTTCGTCAATGTTGAGGAACGCCACCAGCAAACCTTCAAGGATATGCAGGCGCTTAAGCACTTTTTCCAGACGATAGTTCAGGCGACGACGCACGGTATCACGGCGGAACGCCAGCCATTCGGTGAGGATCTCCAGCAGGTTTTTCACCGCCGGGCGACCGTCGAGGCCAATCATGTTCAGGTTGATACGGTAGCTTTTTTCCAGATCGGTGGTGGCAAACAGGTGGTTCATTACCTGTTCCATATCCACGCGATTGGAGCGCGGGACAATCACCAGACGGGTCGGGTTTTCGTGATCCGATTCGTCACGCAGGTCGTCAACCATCGGCAGCTTTTTGTTGCGCATTTGAGCAGCGATCTGCTCCAGCACTTTTGCCCCGGAAACCTGATGCGGCAGCGCGGAAATCACCACCGCGCCATCTTCTTTCGTCCATACCGCGCGCATACGCACGGAGCCGCGTCCGTTTTCGTAAATCTTACGAATTTCCGCACGCGAGGTAATAATCTCGGCTTCGGTCGGGTAATCCGGCCCCTGCACGATGTCCAGCAGTTGATCGAGCGTTGTTTTCGGCTGCTCAATCAGCGTAATCGCCGCTTTGGCGACTTCTCGCAGGTTATGCGGCGGAATGTCCGTCGCCATACCAACGGCAATACCGGTCGTACCGTTCAGCAGAATATTTGGCAGACGCGCAGGCAGCATCTTTGGCTCCTGCATGGTGCCGTCGAAGTTTGGCACCCAGTCCGACGTTCCCTGGCCGAGTTCACCCAGCAGGACTTCCGCATATTTAGACAAGCGGGATTCGGTATAACGCATCGCCGCGAAGGATTTGGGATCGTCCGGCGCCCCCCAGTTTCCTTGACCATCAACCAGCGGATAACGGTAAGAGAACGGCTGCGCCATCAGCACCATCGCTTCATAGCAGGCGCTGTCGCCGTGCGGGTGGTATTTACCCAACACGTCACCGACGGTACGGGCGGATTTTTTAAATTTGGCGCTGGCATTCAGCCCCAGTTCGGACATTGCATACACAATGCGACGCTGAACGGGTTTCAAACCATCGCCAATAAATGGCAACGCCCTGTCCATGATGACGTACATGGAGTAGTTCAGATAGGCGTTTTCCGTGAATTCATGCAGCGCCAGGCGCTCTGCCATATCGCTCATTAATCGTGGTTCCTCAACTTTGTACCCCTCTATTGAAGGGCAATATTGCCGCAGATACTACCCTATCTGGCGTGTTGAGTCACAAAGAAAAGGGCCGCGAATGCGGCCCTGATGGGGATTATTTAGCAACTTTGCTAATCTGTTTCACGTCGATTTCAACGGAGTTCCAGTCTTTATCCACTTCGCCCTGGATCTCAACCACATCCTGCGGGGTTACGGTTACGCCGTTCCAGCGCTTATGGTCAATATCCACATTCACCGTGCCGGTCGCATCTTTAAACACATACAAATCGTCGGAAATACGCTCAACGATGTTCCCACGCAAGGTAACCCAAGCGTCATCGCGCAGCGATTTAGCACTTGCTACCGTCGTGATGCTGCCGTTCGGGCCGACAAACCCGCCGCTTTGGCTTTGCGTAGTCGTCGTTGGCCCAGAGAAGCCGCCCTGCTGCGCTGCCAGAACAGGTGCGGAACACAGTGCCATTACGGCAACCATTGCAGCTAATTTTTTCATCGTCATGTCTCCCTTTCATGTTGGTTTACGACTATTAAATAAGTTAATCCTTAACAAGTTCTTAAGGAAAAAAAAGATTCTTTTTTGCTGTACAGATGCGGCGGCGACAAGGTTTACTGACGGCAAAGAGAGTTTTCGCAGGGAAGAATATATGCGCATTTTACTGGTTGAAGATGATACGTTGATTGGCGATGGCCTTAAAACCGGTCTGAGTAAAATGGGTTTTAGCATCGACTGGTTTACCGAAGGACGTCAGGGGAAAGAAGCACTCTACAGTGCCCCGTATGATGCGGTAATCCTCGACCTGACGCTGCCAGGCATAGACGGACGGGATATCCTGCGCGAGTGGCGAGCCAACGGGAAGCAGGAACCGGTGCTGATCCTGACCGCCCGCGACGCGCTGGCAGAACGCGTTGAAGGCTTACGCCTGGGCGCGGACGACTATCTGTGTAAACCCTTCGCGTTGATTGAAGTTGCCGCTAGGCTGGAGGCGCTGGTGCGTCGTGCCAGCGGCCAGGCCAGCAACACATTACGCCATGGCGAGGTGACGCTTGATCCCGGGGCGCTGGTCGCCACGGCGGCTGGCGAACCGTTGTCTCTTAAGCCCAAAGAGTTCGCGCTGCTGGAGCTGCTTATGCGTAACAAGGGCCGCGTCCTGCCCCGCAAACTGATTGAAGAAAAACTGTATACCTGGGACGAAAACGTCTCCAGCAATGCGGTTGAAGTACACGTCCATCACTTACGCCGTAAGCTCGGCAGCGACTTTATCCGTACCGTGCATGGCATTGGCTACACCCTGGGTGACGCATGAAACTCGCACAACGTCTCAGCCTGCGCATCAGGCTAACGCTTATCTTTATGATTTTGGTTTTAGTGACCTGGTTGATTTCCAGCTTTGTCGCCTGGAAGCAAACCACCGACAACGTGAATGAGATGTTCGACACGCAGCAAATGCTGTTCGCCAAGCGTCTGGTCACGCTGGATCTTGATGAACTCAAAGCCTCTGAACGCATCGCGCATACCCCGAAAAAATTCAAACATGGTCATATTGACGACGATGTACTGACCTTTGCGGCCTACACGCCAGAAGGGAAAATGGTTCTTCACGATGGCGACAATGGCCAATACATTCCCTACAGCTATCGCCGGGAAGGTTTTGACGATGGCTATCTGAATGGCGACAACGATAAATGGCGTTTTGTCTGGCTGACTTCCGCAGATAAAAAGTATCGAATCGTTGTCGGGCAGGAATGGGAATATCGTGAAGATATGGCTTTAGCGATTGTAACAGCACAATTGGTGCCGTGGTTGGTTGCTCTGCCGCTGATGCTGTTAATCCTGATTGTGTTGTTAAGTCTTGAACTTAAGCCACTGAAGAAACTGGCGCAGGCGCTACGTTTACGCGACCCGGAATCAGAAGAACCGCTCAGTTTGAAAGGCATTCCTGGCGAGGTCCGCCCGTTGGTTGAATCACTCAACCAACTTTTCACCCGTATTCATACCACCATGGTGCGTGAACGGCGCTTTACTTCAGATGCCGCTCACGAGTTGCGTAGTCCATTGACGGCGCTGAAAGTGCAAACCGAAGTGGCGCAACTGTCTGACGATGACCCGCAGGCACGGCAAAAAGCCTTAATGCAGATGCAGGCCGGGATCGATCGCGCCACGCGTCTGGTCGATCAGTTACTGACGCTTTCGCGCCTTGACTCCCTCGACAATCTTCAGGATGTGGCGGAAATCTCGCTGGAGGAGTTGCTGCAATCTTCGGTGATGGATATCTACCATTCGGCCCAGCAGGCGCATATTGACGTACGTTTGCAGATTAACGCGCACGGCATCACATGTACCGGGCAACCGCTGTTACTCAGCCTGATGGTGCGAAATCTGCTGGATAATGCGATTCGCTATAGTCCACGGGGAAGTATTGTGGAAGTGACGCTCAACGCCCGCAATTTTAGCGTCAAAGATAATGGTCCAGGTATTGCGCCGGAAGTTCTGATGCACATTGGAGAACGCTTTTATCGCCCACCGGGGCAAAGCGTGACCGGCAGCGGTCTGGGGCTGTCAATTGTCCGTCGCATCGCGACCTTACACAGAATGTCAGCCTCGTTTGGTAATGCGCCGCAAGGCGGCTTTGAAGCTAAAATCAGTTGGTAACTGCGTTATTATTGCGCAGTCAGCAAAAGACTTTGCACATTTTGCTAATTTCACCGTACCGATCATCAGCGTAGAATCGGCCTCAAACGTTATTCTTTGAGGACACAAAATGAGCAACATCCTGATTATCAACGGTGCGAAAAAATTTGGCCATTCTAATGGGCAATTGAATGACACCCTGACCGAGGTCGCGGACGGTATCCTGCGCGACCTCGGGCATGATGTTAGAGTCGTACGCGCTGACAGCGACTATGATGTGCAAGCAGAAGTGCAGAACTTCGTCTGGGCAGACGCAGTTATCTGGCAAATGCCGGGTTGGTGGATGGGCGCGCCGTGGACGGTGAAGAAATACATTGATGACGTGTTCACTGCCGGGCACGGTACGCTGTACGCCAGCGATGGGCGCACGCGTTCAGATGCGTCAAAAAAATACGGTTCCGGCGGACTGATTCAGGGCAAAAAATACATGCTGTCTCTGACCTGGAACGCGCCGATGGAAGCCTTCACGGAAAAAGATCAGTTCTTCCATGGCGTTGGGGTTGATGGCGTTTATCTCCCATTCCATAAAGCAAACCAGTTCCTGGGAATGGAAGCGCTGCCGACCTTTATCACCAATGACGTGATTAAAATGCCGGATGTCCCGCGTTATATCGCAGAATATCGCAAGCATCTGAACGAAATTTTTGGTTAACTGGTAACCTGGAATTAGAAGGAGTTAACCATGCTTACCGTTATTGCAGAAATCCGTACACGTCCAGGTCAACATCACCGCCAGGCGGTACTGGATCAGTTCGCTAAAATCGTTCCGATCGTTTTACAGGAAGAAGGTTGCCACGGCTACGCGCCGATGGTCGATCATGCTGCTGGCGTCAGTTTTCAGACTACAGCCCCGGATTCAATCGTCATGATTGAACAGTGGGAAAGCATCGCCCACCTTGAAGCGCATTTGCAGACTCCGCATATGAAAGCCTACAGCGAAGCCGTCAAAGGCGATGTGCTGGAGATGAATATTCGTATTCTGGAGCCGGGCATTTAAGTTATTGTTCTGGCCGCCGGGCCAGATAAGCGTACGCCATCGGGCATGATGACCTTGCCGGATGGCGGCACAAACCGCCTTATCCGGCCTACATACCCCTTACCCTTCGAGATCCGCCAGGTCGCCTTTCTCCTGCAACCAGTTACGACGATCTTCAGAACGCTTCTTGGCCAGCAGCATATCCATCACTGCGTTGGTGCGCTGATCGTCTTCATCATCAATGATGAGTTGCACCAGGCGACGAGTGTTCGGATCCAGCGTGGTTTCGCGCAGCTGCATCGGGTTCATTTCACCCAGACCTTTAAAGCGCTGCACGTTCGGCTTGCCTTTCTTGCGCTTTAACTGTTCCAGTACGCCCGCTTTTTCTTCTTCCGTCAGCGCGTAATAGACCTCTTTGCCGAGGTCGATACGGTATAACGGCGGCAGCGCCACGTACACGTGACCGTGTTTCACCAGCGTGCGGAAGTGTTTCACAAACAGTGCGCACAGCAGCGTGGCGATGTGCAGACCATCGGAGTCCGCATCCGCCAGGATACAGATCTTACCGTAACGTAACTGGCTCAGGTCGTCGCTGTCCGGATCGATACCGATCGCCACCGAAATATCGTGAACTTCCTGCGAGGCCAGCACTTCATCGGAAGAGACTTCCCAGGTATTGAGGATCTTACCTTTGAGCGGCATGATCGCCTGATACTCACGATCGCGCGCCTGTTTGGCCGATCCGCCCGCTGAGTCACCTTCGACGAGGAACAGTTCGGTGCGATTGAGATCCTGTGCGGTACAGTCCGCCAGTTTCCCCGGCAGCGCCGGACCGCTGGTCAGCTTTTTACGCACCACTTTTTTCGCCGCGCGCAGACGACGCTGGGCGCTGGAAATCGCCATCTCAGCCAGCAGTTCGGCTGACTGCACGTTCTGGTTCAGCCACAAGCTGAAGGCATCTTTCACCACCCCAGAGACAAATGCCGCGCACTGGCGCGAGGAGAGGCGCTCTTTGGTTTGCCCGGCAAACTGCGGATCCTGCATTTTCACCGACAGCACATAGGCACAGCGATCCCAGATATCTTCCGCCGACAGCTTCACGCCCCGCGGCAGAATATTGCGGTATTCGCAGAACTCGCGCATCGCATCCAGCAGGCCCTGACGCAGACCGTTAACATGCGTACCGCCCTGCATGGTCGGGATCAGGTTTACATAGCTTTCGGTCAGCAGCTCGCCGCCTTCCGGCAGCCAGAGCAGCGCCCAGTCAACGGTCTCCGTCTCACCGCTAAAATTACCGATAAACGGTTTTTCCGGCAGGGTAGGCAGGCCATTCACCGCTTCGCTCAGATAATCATTCAGACCATCCTGGTAGCACCAGCGCTGTTCGCTATTGTTGACCTCATCTTTAAAGGTGATCTCAACACCCGGACACAATACCGCTTTAGCTTTCAGGACGTGCGTTAAGCGCGAAACGGAAAAACGCGGGCTGTCGAAGAAGGTTTCATCCGGCCAGAAGTGCACGCTGGTTCCGGTATTGCGTTTACCGCAGGTCCCGACAACCTGTAAATCCTGCACCTTATCGCCGTTCTCAAACGCGATGTTGTACACCTGCCCGTCGCGACGCACGTTTACTTCCACACGCTTCGACAGAGCGTTGACCACGGAGATACCCACCCCATGCAAGCCACCAGAGAACTGATAGTTTTTATTGGAGAACTTACCACCCGCATGTAAACGGCAGAGGATCAACTCAACCGCCGGAACACCTTCTTCAGGGTGAATGTCTACTGGCATGCCGCGGCCATCATCAATGACCTCCAGAGATTGGTCGGCATGTAAGATCACGTCCACACGTTTTGCGTGGCCCGCCAGTGCTTCATCCACACTGTTATCAATCACTTCCTGCCCAAGGTGGTTCGGACGGGTCGTATCGGTGTACATCCCAGGGCGACGGCGTACCGGCTCAAGCCCAGTGAGTACCTCAATGGCATCAGCGTTATAAGTTTGCGTCATGGTTTAAATAAGCAGTTCGAATTGATCGTCAGAAACTGTGCAGTCCAAGAAAATCGACAATCTGGTTGAAATAATCTTCGAAGCCCGTGAATGCGTGGTTTCCGCCCTCAGTAACTGTCTGGCGGCAGGAGGCGTAATACGCCACCGCCTGGCGGTAGTCCAACACTTCATCGCCCGTTTGTTGGAGCAACCAGATCAAATCCGGCGCTTCCAGCGGGTCAATCTGCATGACTTTAAGATCGTAAATATGGCGTGACTCTAGCACATATTGCTGCCCGGTGTAGGGGTTCTCGTTTTGACCGAGATAGTCGACCAGCAGTTCATAAGGCCGTACCGCCGGGTTCACCACCACCGCTGGCAGCATAAAACATTGTGACAGCCAGGTGGCGTAATAGCCGCCCAACGAGGAACCGACAATCCCCAGCGACTCGCCGCCATGCTCAAGAACGATCGATTCCAGCATCTCTGCGGCCTGAGCAGGATACGGCGGCAGCTGCGGTACAATCATCTCAACGTGCGGATGGTGCTCCGCCAGCCAGCTTTTCAGCAAACATGCCTTCGCCGAACGAGGAGAACTGTTAAATCCATGAAGATAAAGAAGCGTAGACATCAGTAACCTTCTGAAGCGGTATCAGGGTGAAACCGATTACCCTGCAGACGACACACCTGAGTCTGCAACGTACCGTCAGCAAACAGCTCCAGCGTACGCCAGCCGGGGCTGATGGTATCTAACGTGAAATTAGAACAATGCGGCTTAAACTGCACGCAGGTCGATGGCGTCGCCAACAGGCGGCGACCGTTCCAGTCCAGATCCAGTTCCTGATGAATATGCCCACACAGCAGATACTTCACGCGCGGATAGTTCACCAGCACGTTGTCCAGTTCGGCGGCATTGCGCAGACTGTGCTGATCGAGCCAGCTGCAGCCCGCTGGCAGAGGATGATGATGCAGAAGCAGCAAGGTATTGCGTTCAGGCGCATCGGCAAGTTTACGCTCCAGCCATTCGAGCTGAAATTCGCTTAACTCGCCGTGGGGAACGCCAAACACCTGGCTGTCCAGCAACAAGATTTGCCACTGTTCGCCAATGAAGACGCGCTTAGCCGGGGAAATGCCCGCGTCCTGCAGCGAGCTGTACATTGCAGGCTGAAAATCATGATTACCCGGGAGCCAAACGCAGGGCGCACGAAAACTTGCGATGCCCTCAGCAAAATGCTGATAAGCCGCAGCGGATTGATCCTGCGCCAAATCGCCAGTCGCGACGATCAGATCGAACTCTGGCGACTCAGCATGTATTGCATCCAGTACGGATTGATAGCTGTCCCAGGTATTCACACCCAGCAGCGTTTCATGCTTTTCGGCAAACAGGTGAGTGTCTGTAATTTGTAAGATCCTGACTCTGGCCTCACCAGCCAAAGGAAGGGTTAACAGGCTTTCCAAATGGTGTCCTTAGGTTTCACGACGCTAATAAACCGGAATCGCCATCGCTCCATGTGCTAAACAGTACCGTAACCAGTCGGCCAGAAACTGGTTAATTTGATGCTTTTCGTCGCGTTGATGCAACTTTTTATTTGGATAATCATACCGTGCTTTGA